>CAIQDO010000171.1 GCA_903870555.1 uncultured Caulobacteraceae bacterium | reverse complement strand
GGCGGGCGCCAATCAGGTCGTGTTGCCCGCCCACATCGGCGCCGAACGGATCGCCGAGATGGTGCTCTTCCCCGAGACGACCCGGTTCATCCGGGGATCGCAACGGATGCGCGAGTTGGAAAGCACTCTTCGCGACCTCGGACTTGAGGTGGATGTGGTCACGGTCGCCGACGGAACCGCCATAGTCGGGCGGACGATCGAGGAGGTGGAGGCGCGTGGCAAGGGCGCGTTCTTCGTCATCCAGGTCAACCGCGCCAACGGAGAGGCCGTGACCCGCCCGCCGAGCGATTTTCGCCTCGACGCTGGGGACGGCCTAGTGGTCGTCGGACGAAACGGCGGCCCGATCCACGCCATCTTCTCGGCTCCGGCGGAAAGGCCGCGCGCCGGGCGAACGGTCTATTAGGCAAGCGGCGGCGTATTCCCCACGGACCAGGCAAGGCCCTCATCGTTGCGGAGCGCGACGCCTGTGAGCCCCAGCGTTCGCGCCGAGGTCATCAGCCAGCACAGCGCGTCCGCGGCGGCGCCATAGCCGAGGCCGTGAGGCGGTCGGATGTTTGAGACGCAGTTCCGCTCGCTGTCGAGCCGGCCGACCGCTGGATTCCAGGTCAGATAGGCGCCCAGGCTATCGGGCGCGGACAGTCCGGGCCGCTCGCCGATCAGCATCAGAACCATTCGCGCGCCCAATCGGCCGCCGATCTCGTCGCCCAGGGCCACGCGCGCCATCGACGCCAGGACCACGGGGCCGATCCGCCATCCCGGCAGACGGGCGCCAAGGGACAGGACCAGCGGAGCGGCGTGGGCGTGCGCAGCGGTCGCGGACAGGCCGTCGGCGACCACGATCACCAGATCCCAATCGCCTGGGTCGAGCCTTGCCCGATCGGCTTCGGCGAGCCTCCGCCCAAGGTCCGGCCGACGAAGGTAGGCGGCGCGATCGGACGCCCGGCTGGCGACAATCACGGTTGGCAAGCCGGCGAGTTGGGTCGCAACCGACTCTGGATCGAAGGCCGCGTGGACGGCGTCCCGCGCCAGGGCGTGATCTCGCTGGAAGGCAAGCATGGCGTCGGTCGGCAATCCCGGCCCACTGCGGCCCAGGGCGACCCGGGCCGGCGTCATGGCCCGAAGGCGCGCGAACGGATCAGCCTCGGGAGTCTCGGCGGCGACATCGGTCACGGCGCAAAGTCCAGCAGCGCCGCCCCGCCGACGTGCGGCAGGACCAGGCCATCCTCACCGACCATGCCGAGCGAGGCGAGCCACGCCTCGAACTCCGGCGCCGGACGAAGTCCCAGCACCTTGCGGACATAGAGGGCATCGTGAAAGCTGGTGCTTTGATAGTTGAGCATCACGTCGTCGGCGCCAGGCACGCCCATGACGAAATTGACGCCCGCGACAGCCAGCAACGTCAGCAGCACGTCCATGTCGTCCTGGTCCGCCTCGGCGTGATTGGTGTGGCAGACGTCCACGCCCATCGGCAAGCCGAGCAGCTTGCCGCAGAAATGGTCCTCCAGGCCCGCCCGGGTGATCTGTTTGCCGTCGTAGAGGTACTCCGGGCCGATGAACCCGACGACCGTGTTGACCAGGAACGGATCGAACGCCCGGGCGACCGCATAGGCCCGCGTCTCCAAAGTTTGCTGGTCGACGCCATGGTGGCCGCCGGCTGAAAGGGCCGATCCTTGGCCGGTCTCGAAGTAGCAGACCTGGTCGCCGCCGCGTTTCAGGGACAGCGTCGCTGCACGGGCTTCGGCCAGCAGAGCCAGATCGATTCCGAAGCCACGATTGGCGGCCTCGGTTCCGGCGATCGACTGGAACAACAGATCCACCGGCGCGCCATGCTCCACCGCCGCCAAGGTGGTGGTGACATGGCTGAGCACGCAGCTCTGGGTCGGAATGGCGTGGCGCAGGCGAAGGTCGTCGATCAGCCTCAGCAGGTCGATGCTGGCGGCCAGAGAGTCGCCGGCCGGATTGACGCCGATTACCGCATCGCCACAGCCGTAGGTCAGGCCGTCGATAATCGCCGCCGCCACCTCCCTCGGATCGTCGGTGGGCGAATTGGGCTGGAGCCGAATGGCCAGGCGACCCGCCTGCCCGACAGTGGTGCGAAACCGAGTCACGACCCGCCGACGCGACGCCACGGCGATCAGATCCTGATTGCGCATCAGCTTGCTGACCGCGGCGACCATCTCGGGAGTCAGGCCCGGACCGAGCGCGGCGAGGGCGTCGTCGGTCGCCGCCTCCGAAAGCAGCCAGTCCCGAAAGCCCCCGACCGTGAGGTGGGACACTGGGGCGAAAGCCTCCGGACAATGGCTGTCGAAGATCAGCCGGGTGACCTCATCGGCTTCATAGGGGATCACCGCCACATCAAGGAACAGCCGCAGCGGCGTACCGGCCAGGGCCCATCGAGCGGCCACCCGCTCGGCATGGCTGGTCGCCGCCACGCCGGCAAGTTCGTCGCCGGAACGGGCCGGCGTCGCCCGCGCCAGCAGGGTCTTCAGATCGTCGAAGACGAACCTTTGGCCACTCAGCGTGGTGACGAACATCGCGGTCACGGCCCTCCCGTTCAAAATCGCCAAGTCAGACCACGGACGACCCGCCGTCGACCTTGAGGACCTGCCCCGTCGTATAGCCGGCGCGCATCAGGTAGAGATAGGCCTGGGCGACCTCGTCCGGTTCGCCGATCCGCGGCAGCGGCTGGCGCCGGGTCATCTGCTCGAACTGCGCCTCGCGCGCCTCGGGCGCGATGCTGTCCCAGACGCCGGTGCGGATCAGCCCCGGACAGACCCCATTGACCCGGATTGGCGCCAACTCCACCGCCAGCCCGCGCACCAAGTGCTCCACGGCGCCGGCCATGGCCGAGCTTACCGCCGCCCCCGGGCTCGGGCGATGGGCGATCATGCCGTCGGTCAGGGTGATCGAGCCGCCGGGCGGAATCCGTCCCTGCAGCGCCTTGACCACGGTCAGCGCGCCCCAAAACCGCACCGCGAACAACGATCGCGCGGCCGTCAGGTCGAGGTCGGCGACCTTCGCGCGGCGCAATCCGCCCCAGTCGCCGGCGGTGAACACCAGATGATCCACGGTCTCGACATTGGCGAACGCCGCCTCGACCGAAGCCGGATCGGTGACGTCGACGGGCACGCCCCTGGCGCCGCCCCCGAGTCGGTCGGCGGCGGCCGCGACCTTGGCGGCGCTGCTGGAGGCGATGGTCACTCGCGCGCCCTCGGCCGCCGCACCCTGGGCCACGGCCCAGCCGATCCCGGACCGGCCGCCAACGATGATGATACCGCGATCTTTCAACGACATGATGTCCTCCGGTGCATTGGGATCAGTGGGGCGGGGCGGCGGCCTTGTCGAGCGAGCGGGACACCTTGGCGATCTCGCGCAGGGTCTCAAGCGGCAAGGCGCCAGGAACCACGACGTCGCCCACCACAAGGCCGGGCGTGCCGGTGAAGCCCAGGGCCTGGGCCTCCGAATTGTTGCGCGCCAGGATCGCGTCGATAGCCTCGCTGTGCGCGGTCAGGTCCTTGTCGAGCTGTTCCAGGTCCACGCCCGCGAAGGCCAGACGCTGCCGCACCTGAATCTCGGTCGCCAGTCGGGTCGGGGTGTCGATCAGGATGTTGTGAGCCGCGAGATAACGTCCCTGGTAGTTTGCCGCCAGGGTCGCCCGGGCGGCGAAATCCGACACCCAGCCGAAGATCGGCC
>CAIQDO010000170.1 GCA_903870555.1 uncultured Caulobacteraceae bacterium | reverse complement strand
GGCAAGACCAGCGTCACTCAGCTCGTCCGGGCCGGGCTCGATCTGGCGGGCGCGGCCCATGGGTCGGTGAAGTCGTACAACAATCATATCGGCGTCCCGCTGACTCTGGCCCGGATGCCCGCCGCGACGCGCCGCGCGATCTTCGAGATTGGCATGAACCATGCCGACGAGATCTCACCGCTGTCGCGCCTGGTCCGTCCCCATGCCGTGGCCATCACCACGGTCGAGGCCGTGCATGTGGAGAACTTCGCCGACGGAGAAGCCGGAGTCGCGCGCGCCAAGGCCGAGATTCTGGACGGGCTTGAGCCAGGCGGCCTTGCCATCCTCAACGCCGACAACCGCTGGTTCGACGTCCTCAAGGCCGAAGCGCGGCGTCGCGGCGCCAAGGTGCGCGCCTTCGGACGAGCCAAGGGCGCCGAGGCGCAGCTGATGCGCTTCGCGCCGGCCCCGGGCGGGGCCTCCGTGGAGGCCCGCATCGACGACAAACGTGTCGAGTTCCCGATCCGCCAGTCCGCGGCCCATTGGGGGCCTATGAGCCTGTGCGCCTTGTTGATGATGCGCGCCCTCGATGTCGACCTGGATGTCGCCTTGACCGCTCTCGCGGCCTTCGAGCCGTTGGAGGGTCGGGGGGCGGCGCGACCGTTGACCGGGCCGAAGGGCTCCTACCTTCTCGTCGATGAGAGCTACAACGCCAGTCCGGTGTCGGTGGCCGCGGCCCTGGCCGCCCTGGGCGCCCGTCCGGCGGCGGGTCGGCGGATCGCCGCCCTGACCGACATGCTGGAACTGGGCTCCGAATCGGCCGAACGGCATATTGGTCTCGCGCGGGATGTCCAGGCCGCCGGATTGGACCTGGTATATTGCGCCGGACCGCTGATGCGCGGCTTGTACGACGCCTTGCCGCCCGCACGCCGCGGCGGTTGGGCGCCGACGGCCGAGGAGATGTTCGGCGATCTGGCCGCGGCCCTGGGTCCAGGCGACGTGGTGATGGTCAAGGGCTCGCACGCTTCCAAGGCGGCTCTTCTGGTGGAACGTTTGACGGCTCTGGACGACGAGACGCGAGAGGGACGCTGATGCTTTTCTGGCTCTATCAGCGTCTGGCCGAACACCACCATTACGTACCGGTGCTCAACCTCCTGCGGTACCTGACGTTCCGGGGCGGCATGGCCGTGGCCACCGCCCAGTTGGTCGTCGTGATGATGGGCTCGCGGTTCATCCGCTGGATGAAGGCCAAGCAGGGCAAGGGTCAGCCGATCCGCGCCGACGGCATCGAGCGACACGTGATCGAAAAGTCCGGAACGCCCACCATGGGGGGCTTGATGTTCCTGGCGGGCATCACCGTCGCCACGCTGTTGTGGGCTGACCTGGGCAATGTCTATGTCTGGGCGGTGCTGCTCGTGACCCTGGGTTTTGGCGCCCTGGGGTTCACGGATGACTACGCCAAGGTGACCAAACAAAGCACGGCCGGCATTTCGGGCCGCGCCAGGCTGGCCGTCGAGGCCGGCTTGGCGATGCTGGCGGTCTATCTGATGATCCGTTTCGCCCAGCCCTCGCCCGAAGGCGCCGGCCTGTCGACGTCCCTGGCGTTTCCGATCTTCAAGCGCGCCCTTCTGGATCTGTCCTGGTTTTACCTGGCCCTGGGCGGGTTCGTTATCGTCGGCGCCTCCAATGCGGTCAATTTCACCGATGGCCTCGATGGCCTGGCCACGGTGCCGGTCATGATCGCGGCGGCCACCTTCGGCCTGATCGCCTACATGGTCGGCAACAAGGTCTTCGCCAGCTATCTCGAACTGCATTTCATGCCGGGCGCCGGGGAACTGGCGGTAATCTGCGCCGCCATGGTCGGGTCGGGTCTTGGCTTCCTCTGGTACAACGCCCCACCCGCTCGGATCTTCATGGGCGACTGCGGCGCCCTGTCTCTCGGCGGGGCGCTGGGAGCCATCGCCGTGGCCACCAAGCACGAGATCGTACTGGGCATCGTCGGCGGACTGTTCGTGATCGAGACGGTCTCGGTGATCATTCAGGTGCTGTGGTTCAAGCGCACGGGCAAGCGGGTGTTCCTGATGGCGCCGATCCATCATCATTTCGAGCGTCTGGGCTGGTCGGAGTCCACGGTCGTGATCCGCTTCTGGATCGTGGCGGTGATGCTCGCCCTGATCGGTCTGTCCACCCTGAAGCTGCGGTAGGGGAGGGCTGGCGCGCCATGATCCCCGTCCAGGCCTTCGAGGGACGCGATGTGGCGGTGTTCGGTCTCGGCCGCTCGGGCCTGACCGCGGCGCGGGCCTTGGCTGCGGGCGGCGCGCGCCCGGTGCTGTGGGACGACAACGCCGCGGCGCGGGACAAGGCCGCCGCCGAGGGCTTCGATCTGGCCGACCTCGCCGCGGCCGACTGGACGAACTTCGCCGCGCTGGTGCTGTCGCCGGGCGCGCCCCTGACCCACCCCGCGCCACACTGGACCGTCGGATTGGCCCATGACGCGGGCGTCGAAGTCATCGGCGATGTTGAACTGTTCGCCCGGGCCGTGGCGGCCGCGCCGGTCCACAAGAGACCCAGGGTGGTGGCGATCACCGGCACCAACGGCAAGTCGACCACCACCGCCCTGATCGGACATATGCTGGCGAGGGCTGGACGCGACACGCGCGTCGGCGGCAACATCGGCGTGGGCGTGCTGGGCCTTGAGCCGATGCACGGCGGCGCGGTCTATGTGCTCGAGCTGTCATCCTATCAGCTCGACCTGACCTTCAGCCTCGAACCCGACGTCGCCATCATCCTCAACATCACCCCGGATCACCTCGACCGGCATGGAGACATGGACGGCTACGCGGCGGCGAAGCGGCGAATCCTGCGGGGGCAGGGCAAAGACGACACCGCCGTGATCGGCGTTGATGACGACTGGGGCCAGCGGATCTGCACTGAGATCACCGCAGCGAACCGTCGGACGATCTGGCCGATCAGCGCTCGCAAGGCGATGGGGCGCGGTGTCTACGTCTTGCAGGGCGTTCTTTATGACGCGTCCGACGGGCGGGCCATCGCCATGGCGGACCTGACGGGCGCTCGGTCTTTGCCCGGGCGGCACAATTGGCAGAACGCCGCGGCGGCCTATGCCGCGGTCCGCGCGCTCGGGCTGCCGGCCAGAGAGGCCATCGATGGTCTGATGACGTTCCCGGGCCTGGCTCATCGAATGGAAACCATCGGGGCCATCGACGGGGTGCGGTTCATCAACGATTCCAAGGCGACCAACACCGACGCGGCGCGCCAGGCGATGAGTTCCTATCCTCGCTTCCATTGGATTGCCGGCGGCCGACCCAAGAGCGGCATCGATTGCCTGTCCGATCTGTTCGGGTCGGTGGCCAAGGCTTATCTGATCGGCGAGGCCGCCGAGGATTTCGCCCGGACCCTGCAACCGGGCACGCCGGTGGTCAGTTCTGGAACGATCCAGGCCGCGGTTCGGTCCGCTTTCGCGGACGCCCGCGCCGAGGGTGGCGGTGGGATCGTGCTGTTCTCGCCAGCCTGCGCCTCTTTCGATCAGTTCAGCGACTTCGAGGCGCGAGGCGAGGCCTTTCGCGCCGCGGTTTACGCCCTCGCGTCGGAAACCGTCCCGGGGGTTCAAGTCTGATGTCCTCGCGTCCTCATCCGTTCGACCGCACCGATCGTTCACCCTGGGCTCAATGGTGGTGGACCACCGACCACGTTCTGCTGGGCGTCGTCGCCGTTCTCATAACCTTGGGCGTGGTTCTGCAATTCGGCACCAGTCCGGCGGCCGCGGCCAAGCTCCACAAGGCCTCGCAGTTCTATTTCGCCATCCGTCAGTGCGCCTTCGCCGTCCTCGGCGCGGGCGTTGTCCTCGCCGTTTCGGTTCTCCACCCCAGAGGGGTGCGGCGGGTGGCCTTCGTCGTTTACATCGCCGCGATGATCGCCATGGCCGCCTTGCCGTTTCTTGGCCACAACGCCAAGGGCGCGACCCGCTGGGTCGAGTTCGCTGGCTTCGCGCTGCAACCCTCCGAGTTCATGAAGCCGGCCCTCCTGGTGCTCGTGGCCTGGATGTTCGCGGAGGCGCAGAAGGGCCAGATCCCGGGCGTCCGCATCGCCTTCTGTCTCTACGCCGCCGCCGCCGCCCTGCTGCTGATCGAGCCTGACATCGGCCAGACCGTCCTCATTACAGCGGCTTTTGGGGCCGCGTTCTGGGTCGCCGGCGTGCCGATCGCCTGGATTATCGGCCTGGGCGCGACCGCCGTGGCGGGATTGGGCAGCACCTATTTCATTTTCCCTCACGTCCACGCCCGGTTGCTGACGTTTCTCGACACCAAGGCGCATGAGCCGGGACAGGTTCAGCACGCCGCCGACGCGATCGCCGCCGGCAAGGGCTTTGGCCGGGGGCCTGGCGAAGGCGTGATGAAGGTGCAGATCCCGGACATGCACACCGATTTCGCCTATTCGGCGGCGGCCGAGGAGTATGGCCTGTGGCTGTCGCTGTTGTTGATCGGCCTGTTCGCCCTGCTGGTCATCCGCGGTCTCTATCGCGCGACAAAGCTGGTCAATCCCTTCGAGCAGGTCGCGGCGGCGGGCCTGTTCGCCATGGTCGGAATGCAGGCCTTCATCAATATCATCGTCAACCTGGGGCTGGCGCCCACCAAGGGCATGACCCTGCCGTTCATTTCCTACGGCGGCTCGTCGATGCTCGCGATGAGCTTGACCGTCGGCATGGCCCTGGCTCTGACGCGTCGACAATCCGGCGCCGACACGGCCGAGGCGGGCGATCCGCGGACGGACGACTTTGACTGATCCGGACCGACATCGACGCAAGATCGCCGTCATCGCGGCCGGAGGCACCGGCGGCCACCTGTTTCCGGCTCAGGCGCTGGCCGAGGTTCTGGGCGCGCGAGGCTGGCGGATCGTTCTGGCGACGGACGATCGAGTGGAAACCCTGGCGCGGTCCTTTCCGGCCGAGCGGATCGTCACCCTGGCCTCCGCCACAGCCCGCCGCGGCGATCCCTTCGGGGCGCCCCGGGCGGCGTGGAAGATCCTCAAGGGGGTGCTCGACGGCCGCGCGGCCCTGCGCGAGATCGATCCATCGATCGTGATCGGCTTTGGCGGCTATCCTTCGTTGCCCGCATTGATCGCCGCGGTGACACAGGGCCGCCCGACGCTGATCCACGAACAGAACGCGGTCTCCGGACGGGCCAACCGGTTCCTCGCTCCCTATGTCACAGCCATCGGCTGCGCCTTTCCCACGCTCAGGAAGGCCAGCGCCCGCACCCAGGCCCGGGCCGTGGTCGTCGGCAACCCTGTCCGGCCCGAGATCCGGGCCTTGGCGGACGAGGGCTATGATCCGCCCGAGGATCAGATCCGTGTGCTCGTCACGGGCGGCAGCCAGGGCGCGCGCCTGCTGTCTGAGCTTATCCCGGCCGCGCTGGCGGGCTTGCCCGAGCCATTGCGCGCCCGCCTGCATGTGGAACAACAGACCCGCGCCGAATCCATGGCCTTGGCCCGGGGCATCTACGCCGACGCCGTGATCGACGCGGAACTTGCCCCTTTCTTCCGCGACATGGCCGGACGCCTGGCCCGCGCCCACCTGGTGATTGGCCGGGCGGGGGCGTCCACGGTGACCGAACTGGCCGTGGCCGGACGACCGTCGATCCTCATCCCGCTCGGCGCGGCCCTGGACGACGATCAGGGTCAGAATGCGCGCATGCTGGCCGAGGCCGGGGGTGCGGAGGTCGCGGGCGAGGCGACCATCACCCTGGAGATGATGACTCGCGCCCTGGAGACGTTGCTGTCAAATCCCGCGCGTCTGGCGCGGATGGCCGCCGGCGCCCGCAAGATCGCTCGCCCCGACGCCGCCGAACGACTGGCCGACCTGGTGGAACGCACCGCTCGATAGGGGAGTGTCGAGCCGGTCGCATCAGTGCGACAGCAGGCCGGGCACTGCCGCGGAGGCGATGAGGTGGGTGGTGACGCCGCCGAACACCCGGTCGCGCAGGCGTCGGGCGCCATGCACGCCGGCGACGATCAGGCCCGCGCTGAAGTCATCAGCCGCCGCGAGAATATCGGCGCCAACGCCCCCTGCGGAAGAGGACCGCCAGACGGCTTCGGAGGCAATGCCATGTCGATGGAGGAAGCCGACCGCCTCGGCCGCATCGCCGACGGCGGTCTCGTCCCCAATGCCTAAGACCCGCACCGTTTGTCCACCGGTGTGGCCAGGTCCTGCGGTGTTGGCTGGTGAGCCGATTGGTCGTCATCACCGCGATCGGCGTGCCGGCCAGCGCGGGCCTTGCTCTGCTCGGCATCCCGGCGGCGTTACTGCTTGGCCTTAGCGGCGCTTTGCTGACCTTTATTTCCTATTTCGGGGCGATCCTTGCCGCGGTCCCGGCCGTGCTGGTGGCCTTGACGACGTCGCCGCAACTGGCGATTTTCACCGGGTTGATGTTCTGGGGTGTTCACACCATCGAAGGACCTTCATCACCCCGATCGTGAAGTATGAGGCGGTCTACCTTCCGCCAGTGACCACCATATTCGTGGCTTAGGCGTCCGCCTTGTTGCTAGGTCCAGCGGGCGCGTTCGGCGCCAATCTTCTCCCTCTGATCCTGATTACGGCGACGCGGATTTTCTATCTCGAGGATCGTCTCGGACAGCCGCCTCCCGCTGAGGAAGTCGCCGTGCCGCGAACCAGTCGCAATGTTGCGGGATGGAAATTTAATTCCATCTGGATTTGAGGGGCCGCGAGGCCGGCGTCGTCTTCTAGGCATGGAATGGCGTGCGGGCTGCGGACGCGCACTCCGGAATTGTGCCTGAGGAGCAACAATGTCGATCCTTCGAACCGCCTCACTGGCTGGCGCCGCCCTCGCCGCGCTGATGGCCAACAGCGCTGGCGCCACCTCGATCTTCGGATCGCTCGGCAATTTCGACGCGGTTAACGACACCGGACAGATCGCCCACGGCTTCGAGATCGACCTCCAAGGCGTCCACGCCAGCGACGTGACCGACACCTTCGGCGGGCTGGGACGCGGCTTTTCGCCAACCGTCGAACGCTACGGGTCGCCGACGATCACCGAATATTCGAGCGGCGGCGTGTTCGGCGTCAAGGTGACATACCTGGCGAATCTGAGCGGCGCGTCGTCAAGTTGGATCGGCACCCCCTCGGGCGTCTACAGCACACCCGGCGAAAGCTGCTGGACCGGTGGCGGCTCCGGCTACGGTCCCTCGACTCCGTGCGACCACTTCGGCGTGGGCCTGAAGGCCAACCCTACCAAGACGTCCTATCAATGGCTCGTGGAGTCGACGCCGGGCTCGTCGACGCTCGTCGGCGCCGTGTCCAACGTCCTTGCCCCAACCTGGACAGTGACACCGCAGGCGCCGCCTGCTCCCGGCCTTCCCGCTCCGCCGCCGGTGGTGGTCGCTCAGGTCCAAGCTCCGCCGCCCCCGCCGCCCGAGCCGAACCTTGATCCCCAGTTCGGGACGGCCGTCTGGGTCAAGGTGTTCACCACCGAAGTCAGCGGCGGGGTTAACCTGAACCAACTGGTCGGCGACAACGCCCTGGTCCAGCAGGCGGCGGCCAATACCGAGATGGAATGGCAACTGCTCCAGACCGACCCGGGCAATCCCCTGTCGGGCATCCTCGACAACGGCGGAGCCGCTCCGGTTGGCGCCGGCGCCGACGCGGTCATCCGGCGGTACGAATTCTACAAATACATCGGCGCCTATAGCGCCGCGGACAATCAGGCTCTGCCGAGTCTTGGCGACAGCAATGCGGCGCCCGGCGAAGTCGGCGCGTTCATCGGCGCCCAGAACGCCGCGCTTAACTTCGGGGCTGGCGCGGTCCCCGAACCGGCGACCTGGGCCCTGATGCTGATCGGGATCGGTGGGATCGGCGGGATGGCCAGAACCCGCCGCCGGACATCCGTCACCGTCCATTGAGATCGACCGACACTGTGCGGTCGATTCAACGACGCGTCGGACTTTGGACGTACAACGAGCGAAAGGAATTCCGCATGAGAGCTTCGATCTTGGCGGCGACCGCCGCCCTGGCCCTGTGTCTCGGAGCGTCGGCCGCGTCGGCCGCCACCTGTGTGGGCACATGTGGCGTGATCACCGGCGCGGACGGAGACGTGGCGGGGGCCCCCGGCGGCGGCGCCTACACCTGGATCTCCACCAACGCGGGTACCACCGGCGCCGGCCAGATCGGTGCAGTCGGCGGCACAAATGGATCGTCCCTCACCACCGGCGTTTTTTCGGCCACGGCAGGCCAGTCCCTGTCCTACAATTTCAACTTTGTCACCTCGGACGGCCAGGATCCCAGCAATCGGGCCACCGGCTTCGTCTATCAGGATTACGCCTACGCGGAACTCATCAACCTTGACACGAGCGCGGTGACCACGATCTTCACCGCCCGCACGGAACCCAGCGGCACAATCGTGCCGGGTGTGGATATGCCGGGGATCGCCCCAGGTGTGATTTTGTCGCCATCATCGGCCCCAATCACCCTGGGCACTGACATCGCTGGCGGACCGATCTGGTCGCCTCTCGGCGCCGATTCAGGCCAATGCTACGGCCCAGGCTGCGGCCTTACCGGTTGGATCGGATCGAGTTATACCGTCCCGACAAGCGGAAATTACCAACTGGTGTTCGGCGTGAGCAATTGGGCGGACACCGCTTACCAGACCGGCCTGGCCATTTCCGGGCTCAATATCGGCGGCGTCGCCATCGACGATGACGTTCCCGAGCCCGCGTCCTGGGCGATTATGCTTGCGGGTTTCGGCTTGATCGGCGCGGCCATGCGGCGCCGGGTGGCTCTTCGCGCGGTGTGACACCGGCAATGGCGCCCCGGCTCTTTGCCGGGGCGTGGTTTTGGGATAGCTCCGCGCGATGCATCGCCGTCCCGCGCCCTTCGACCTTGGTCCCGTCCATTTCATCGGCATCGGCGGCATTGGCATGAGCGGCATCGCCGAGATCATGCTGCGCCGCGGGTATACCGTTCAGGGCTCCGACGCTCGCGAAAGCGCCAACACCGAGCGACTTCGTGGACTCGGCGCGAAGATCTTTATCGGGCATCATCCGGACAACATCCTTGGCGCGGCGGCGATCGTCTATTCCAGCGCCATAAAACCGGATAACGCCGAAATGACCGCGGGGCGGGCGAACCGAACGCCGCTGGTCCGTCGGGCCGAGATGCTGGCCGAACTGATGCGCCTGTTGCTGTCGGTGGCCGTCGGCGGAACCCACGGCAAGACCACCACCACCTCGATGGTGGCGGCGCTGCTCGACGCCGGCGACCTCGATCCAACGGTGGTCAATGGCGGCATCATCAACGCCTATGGCGCCAACGCCAAGGTCGGCGGCGGCGAATGGATCGTGGTCGAGGCCGACGAGAGCGACGGCACCTTCCTGAAGCTGCGATCGACGGTCGCGGTGGTCACCAACATCGATCCCGAACACCTGGATCACCACGGCGATTTCGACACGCTCAAGGCGGCGTTTCGGGATTTCGTCCAGAACATTCCGTTCTACGGTTTCGGCGTTCTGTGCATCGATCACCCGGTGGTGCAGGACCTCGCCGCCGAGATCGAGAACCGGCGGTTGATCACTTACGGCGTCAATCCTCAGGCCGAGATTCGGGCGCTCAACATCGCCATGGGCCCTGAAGGCGCCAGTTTCGACGTGCAGGTGACCGCCCATGACGAGTCGCGGGAAACCCTGGTCGGGCTGAGCATGCCCATGGCCGGCCTGCACAACGTGCTCAACGCTCTCGCCGCGATCGCCGTGGCCCGGGAGCTGGGCGTGTCGACCGATGACATCCGTCGCGGTCTCGCCGGATTCGGCGGGGTCCGGCGGCGGTTCACCACCACCGGCGTATCGGGCGGCGTGCGCGTGATCGATGACTATGGGCACCACCCGGTGGAGATCGCCAGCGTGTTGGCGGCGGCCCGGTCGATGACCGCCGGTCGGGTCATGGCCGTGGTCCAGCCCCATCGATTTTCGCGTCTGCGCGACCTGTTTCAGGACTTCTGCCGCTGTTTCAACGACGCCGACATGGTGGTCGTCGCCCCGGTCTATCCTGCCGGGGAGGCCGCGATTGAGGGGATCAACAGGGACGCCCTGGTCGAGGGGGTTCGCCGCCATGGACATCGCCATGTAACGGCGCTCGGGTCGCCGGGTGATCTGCCGGCCATCGTCGCCGCAGAGGCGAAGCCGGGCGATCTGGTGATCTTCCTTGGCGCCGGGGATATCACGGCCTGGGCCTACGCCCTGCCGGGCCAGCTCGACGCCCTGGCGGCCGCGGGCGCGACGTGACCTGGCGGGACGATCTGCCGGCGGTCCGCGGGCGGCTGCTTCGCGACGAACCCCTGGCCCCGTTCACCTGGCTGAGGGTCGGCGGGCCCGCCGACATCCTGTTTCTGCCGGCGGACGAGGAGGATCTGGCGGTCCTGCTGCGTGGCCTGCCAGGCGAGATCCCCGTGACGGTGCTTGGCGTCGGGTCGAATGTGATCATTCGCGACGGCGGCGTCGAGGGTGTCGTGATCCGGCTGGCGGGCCGGACCTTTACCGAGATCGCCATCGAGCCCGAGGAAAGCCGGGTGATGGCCGGGGCGGCGGCGCTGGATTCGGCGGTGGCCCGCGCCGCCGCCGCCGCCGGGGTCGGCGGACTGGAGTTCTATGCAGGCATACCGGGCACGGTCGGCGGCGCCCTGACCATGAACGCCGGCTGCTATGGCGGCGAAACCGGTGACTGGCTCGAGGTCGCCTGGGGCGTGGACAGGGCTGGGGCCAAGCGCGTGTTCACCCGCGCCGATTTCGCTTACGGCTACCGAAGCAGCCGCGCGCCCGCCGACATCATCTGGACCGGCGCCGTGTTCCGCGGACGACCGGGCGATCACGAAACCATCGAGGCGGCGATGACCACCATCACCCGCCGCCGAGAGACCACCCAACCCATTCGTGAGAAGACGGGGGGGTCGACGTTCAAGAATCCTCCGGGCGACTCGGCCTGGCGACTTGTCGACGCGGCGGGTTGGCGAGGCCGGCCGTTGGGCGGGGCGATGTTCTCGCCGCAACACGCGAACTTCCTGATCAACACCGGCGATGCCACCGCGGCCGACCTTGAGGCGCTCGGCGAACGGGTGCGCGAAGACGTGCGCGCCAGGTTCGACGTCGCCTTGGAATGGGAAGTCAAGCGCATCGGTCGCCAGACCCCGTCAATGGAGCGCCCATGACCCTTCCTCTCACCGGTCGACACGTGGCGGTGCTGATGGGCGGCCTGTCAGCCGAACGGGAGGTCAGCCTGACGTCCGGGGCGGCCTGCGCTGAAGCGCTGGAACGCCTGGGCGCGCGTGTGACCCGGGTGGACGCCGGGCGCGATCTGGCGATGGTCCTGGCCGAGAATCGACCCGACGTCTGCTTCAACGCCCTCCACGGGGCTTGGGGCGAGGACGGCTGTGTGCAGGGCGTGTTGGAAACCCTCGCCATCCCCTACACCCACTCGGGCGTGTTGGCGTCGGCCCTGGCGATGGACAAGGCCAAGGCCAAGGCGGTGCTGTCGGCCGCCGGCGTGCAGGTGCCCGGCGGCGGGTTGTTCAACCGCTACGAGGTCGGACGCCGCCACGTCCTGCCCCCGCCCTACGTGGTCAAGCCGAACGCCGAAGGCTCGTCGGTCGGCGTGTTCCGGGTGTTCGAAGGCGCAAACGGTCCGCCAGCGGCTCTGCTGGCGCCCGACTGGTCCTTCGGCGATGAGGTGATGGTCGAACCCTATGTGGCCGGGCTTGAACTGGCGGTGACGGTGTTGGACGACCGGGCCTTGACCGTCACCCAGATCGAGGCGCGCACCGGTTTTTACGACTACGACGCCAAGTACGGGGAGGGCGGGTCGACCCACATCCTGCCGGCCGCGATCCCGGAGGCGATTGCGGAGAGGGCCAAGAGCCAAGCCTTGCTCGCTCATCGCGCCCTTGGGTGCCAGGGCATGACGAGAAGTGATTTTCGTTATGACGACGTTAACGCCCTTCTGGTCCTTTTGGAGGTCAATACCCAGCCGGGGATGACCGCCACCTCGCTCGCGCCCGAGCAGGCGGCCCACGTCGGTGTCGGGTTCGATGACCTGGTGTTGTGGATCACGGAGGATGGGCATGCCCGCGGCGGCGGTGGGGGAACGGCGGGCCGGCGCCAGATCACGGGCCGCTTCGGCGGCTGATCGCGCGAAACCGCGCCCGCGGCGACCCGCGAGTCCCGTGCCTTCGAAGCTGCGCGCCGCACGGACCGTCGGAGTCGGCGCGCGCGCGGCGGCGGCCGTCGCCGCCCTGCTGGCGGCCCTTATCCTGGTGGCCGCGCTCGCGACCGGCGGGCGGGGCGAACGGCTTGTCGCCGCCGCGGTTCAGGTCGCCCAGGGTGGGGGGCGTTTGGTCGTTGGCTCGCCGCGCCTGTTCGATGGCGGTTTCGCCAGTCTAGGGTTCAAGGTGGGTAGCGTTCGCCTCCAGGGAGCCTCCATGGCGGCCCAGGGCGAAATCCTCAAGGCGGCGGCCATACCGCGGGGCGCCCCGATTTTCGATCTCGATCTGCGGGCCATTCGCGGCCGGGTTGAAAACGTCGGCTGGGTGGGGCGGGCTCGTGTGATGCGGATGCTGCCCGACACCATCCTGATCTCCGTAGATCAGCGTCCTCTCGCGGCGATCTGGCAGGTCGACCATCGGCGCCACGTCATCGCGGCCGGGGGTGCGGTGATCGCGGGAGTCGATCCCGACGCCTTCCATACCCTGCCGCTGGTCATCGGGCCTGGCGGCAATACCGGCTTTCAGGGTTTGGTCGACCAGATCGCCCACTATCCCCGCCTGTCGTCGCGCATGATGGCGCTTCGGCGGGTGGACGGGCGGCGCTGGGACATCCTCCTTCACGACCATGGCGTGATTCTGCTGCCGTCGTCGGGCGAGCCCGCGGCCCTGGAACGCCTCGACAGGCTGGATCGGACCGCCAGGGTTCTGGATCTGGGTCTGGCGCGTATCGATCTTCGCAATCAACACTTTACGGTGCTTCGACCGGCGACCGCCGCCGTCGCCGCGCCCGCGCCGAGTCTCGTGGGGAAACAATGATGCAGGCTGTAATGGATCGACGCGCGCCCCTGGCCGCCGGAAGACGCGATGGACGCGAGGGGCTGAAGCTCGGTCTCGGGCGGCCCCCTGTGTTTGCCGCGGTCGACCTGGGCGCATCCAAGGTCGCCTGTTTCATCCTGAAATCCGATGGCGTGCGCCGGGGCGAGAGAACCCTTTCCACGGCTGGAGTGGCCTACGTGCAATCGCGCGGCGTGCGTGCCGGCGCCATCGTCGACGTAGCCGAAGCGTCGCGGGCCATCGCTCAGGCCGTGGAGCGGGCCGAGGCCATGGCGGGACTGGATATCCAGGGGGTGACGATCGTTACCGCATGCGGCCAACTTGCCAGCCACAGGGTGTCCGCCAAGTTGGCGGTTGGCGGCAAGCCCATCTCCGACGTCGACCAGAATCGGGCCATCGCCCAGGCCGGCGCCAATTTGCGACTGGCCCGCCGACGGGTGGTCCACATGCGCCCGATCTCCTGGTCGGTTGACGGTCAGGGCCATGTGACGGACCCTCGCGGGCTGTCGGGGCGATCGTTGGGCCTCGATATGCTGGCGGTGTCGATGCAGGAGGGGTTCTACCAGACCCTGGTCCATTGCGTGGAGCGCGCGCACCTTGAATTCGAGGGCGTCATGGCGGCGCCCTACGCTTCGGCCTTGGCGGCGCTTGAGGCCGACGAGATGGAGCTCGGCGCCATCTGCATCGACATGGGCGGCGGATCGACGTCCGTGGCGGTGTTCAGCGGCGGCGCCCTGATCCACGTCGACAGCATCCCGCTCGGCGGCGCGCATGTCACCACGGACGTCGCCCAGGGACTGACGACCTCCATCAGTGGCGCTGAGCGCATCAAGACCCTCCATGGCTCCGCCATCGCCTCGGCCAACGAGGATCGCGAGATGATCGAGGCCCCGCCACGCGGGGACGATCCTGGCGCCGGGCCGGTGACGGCGCCACGCTCCATGCTCAAAGGCATCATTGCGCCTCGGGTCGAGGAAACCCTTGAGATCATCAACGAGCGATTGAAGGCGGCCGGGGTTCTTCAGCCCGGCGCGGGGGTGGTGCTTATCGGCGGAGCCAGCCAGCTTGCGGGCGTGCGCGAGGTGGCCACCCGGGTGTTCGATCGCAGCGTCCGTATGGGACGGCCCGGACGCATTCCTCACCTCGCCGACGCCGCCGCGGGTCCGGGTTTCTGCGCCGCGGCCGGAGTCTTGCAGCGGGCGGCGTTCGGACCGAAGGAACTTGGCGCCTGCCGCCAAGACCACGGCGGTCGCGCGCCTCGACCGATCGATCCGAACGCGAACGTCGTGACCAGGGCGGCGGTCTGGCTGAGGAACAATCTGTAGATCGGAAGTTGAAGCTAAGCTTTTCGGTTGAGGCCGGTTTGGCGGTGAAATCAGTTCGATATCAGGGCTTCGTTTTCCTGCCGCCGTTGCTGTTGTGACCTGTCATGCCATCGGCGGACAGGCTGGGCGCGCGATCGATCACGGACGCCCGAAAATCGTCGCCGACCTGAGGTTCCGTCAACAGATTCACCGCGTCGACGAAGGTTTGACCCATCGGCCGGGGCGGCCGTTGGAGGGGCTGACTTTTTCCGTCCGCAGATGATCGACGGATAGTCGACGGCGGCCCGACTCAGCATATGCAGTTAACCCAAGATTAAGGATCGTGGTTGCTCAGTCAGGGTCATCCATCGAGGCGACCCGAAGGCGTTCGGGCGCTGAGAGACCACCCACCACGGAGGCTGCGGAGTTCCAATGACGTTCAAGGTTTTTGCTCCCCAAACCACGGAATTGAAACCGCGTATCGTGGTGTTCGGCGTAGGCGGGGCTGGCGGCAACGCCGTCAACAACATGATCCAGGCTGGCCTGGAGGGTGTCGAGTTCGTTGTGGCCAACACCGACTCTCAGCAGCTTGCCATCTCCAAGACCGATCGTCGGATTCAACTTGGCGTGAACATCACCCAGGGCCTCGGCGCCGGCGCGCACCCGGAAGTCGGGATGTCGGCGGCCGAGGAATCGTCGGCCGAGATCGGCGAGTATCTCGACGGCGCCCACATGGTGTTCATCACCGCCGGCATGGGCGGCGGCACCGGCACCGGTGCGGGGCCCATCATCGCCAAATGCGCCCGTGAGCGGAACATCCTGACCGTCGGCGTCGTGACAAAACCCTTCCACTTCGAGGGGCGCCACCGCATGCGTCTGGCCGAGTCGGGCATCGCCGAGCTGCAGCGCTATGTCGATACCCTGATCGTCATTCCCAACCAGAACCTGTTCCGTGTCGCTAACGAGCGGACAACCTTCTCCCAGGCTTTCAGCATGGCCGATCAGGTGCTTCATTCCGGCGTCCGGTCGATCACCGACCTCATGGTCCTTCCGGGCCTGATCAACCTCGACTTCGCCGATGTCCGCACGGTGATGAGCGAGATGGGCAAGGCGATGATGGGCACCGGCGAAGCCAGCGGCGAGGGGCGCGCCCTGATGGCGGCCGAGAACGCCATTCAGAACCCGCTGCTCGACGAGGTCAGCCTCAAGGGCGCCAAGGCCGTTCTGGTCAACATCACCGGCGGCCTCGACATGACGCTGCTGGAAGTCGACGAAGCCGCCAACGCTATTTCCGGCCAGGTCGACCCGGAGGCCAACATCATCTTCGGCGCCGCGTTTGACGCCAGTCTCGAAGGTGTCGTTCGCGTCTCGGTTGTGGCCACGGGCATGGACGGCGCCTCCATCGCCGCCATCGAGTCTCACGAGGAACTGCGGGCCAGAACGACCCGCGCCCCCGTCGAGGCCCCCCGCCACACCGCCGTCGCAACGCCGGTCCCGGAGACCGTGCTCGCCGAACCCGAGCCCGTGGTCGTCGCGCCGCCTCCTGTCCCTGTCGCCGCCGTGGGCGATGGCATGCTCTTCGACGCCCCTATCCTCGTGCGTCCTCCCGTGACCGTCACGCCTGTGGTCAAGAAAATCGTTGATCCTCTGGCGGCCGGCGTCGATGACGAGCCCCTGTTCGGACCAAGCCTCTATCCGGAAGGCGGCCGTCAGAAGACGGGATTCCTCAGAATGTTCGGTCACGGACGCAAGACCACCCGGCCCGTCCCGGCTCGCGGCGGCGGCGGCGCTCAGGGAGGCGCCGATCCCCTTGAGGAGAGCGAGACAGAAGGCTTCGAACAACAGCAAATGCCCTCGTTCCTGCGTCGCCTCGCCAACTGACCCTCGCCGCTCCCAACGACACGGGCTGCCGTCGATTGCCGCTAAGCCCGCCGACGGGACGCCAGTCCGACTGCAACGCCCGCCGAACCGCTGTTCGGCGGGCGTTCGCTTCGCACTGGGATTTCTACTTTTCCATTTAAGATCAATGATTTGCGGCGAGATACAGTGGGAAACATGAGTTGTTTTGTTCCGTGTCCGCCGCCCTTATAGGGTTTCAAATGCGAGACCCATGATCCAGGGTCGGGTCGCGGCCGGTCATGACAGGATGGTGAACTTGGCGTCGCACCTGCAACATACGCTGAAGGCCGCCGCAGCCTGTTCCGGCATCGGCGTCCATTCCGGACACGCCCTGAATGTGGTGATTTCCCCCGGGGCCCCGGATTCCGGCGTGGTTTTCCTGCGTGTCGATGTCGGTGATCGCGATCCGCGCATTCCGGCTCGCGCCAACCGCGTCGTCGAAACGCGCCTCGGCACCGTCATCGGCAACGCCGACGGCGTCACCGTATCGACGGTCGAGCACCTGATGGCCGTTTTGTGCGGCCTGGGTATCGACAACGCCGTCGTCTCTGTCGACGGTCCGGAAATTCCGATCATGGATGGATCCTGCGATCCCTTTGTCGCGATCATCGACAGTGTCGGGCGGCGCAGCCAGCAGGCGCGTCGAAACTACCTGGAGATCCTCGAACCGGTGACGGTCGCCGATGGCGAGAAGCGCGCCACCCTGTCCCCCGCCGACGACTTTCAGCTGGCCTTCGAAATCCACTTTGAAGCCGCCGCGATCGGACGACAGCGAATCGACCTGTCGGTGGATGAAGCGGCGTTCCGTCACCAGTTGGCCGACAGCCGAACCTTCGGCTTCCTTCATGAAGTGGAGGCCTTGCGCGCCGCCGGTCTGGCCCGCGGCGGCAGCCTGGACAATGTCGTGGTGATCGATGACGGCGCCGTTCTCAATCCGCGGGGTCTCCGCCGCGACGATGAATTCGTCCGGCATAAGGCGCTGGACGCCATCGGCGATCTCTATCTGCTCGGCGCGCCGCTGATCGGCCGATACGAAGGCCTTTACGCCGGTCATGGCCTGAACAACGCCTTGGCCAGAGCCCTGCTGGCGCGGCCGTCGGCTTGGCGTATAACATCGGCGCCAGACACCCTCGCGCGCGCCGTCTGATCCACGCGGTCTGATCATTGGCGCGCCTCGACGGCTGGTGTAGAAGCCGGACGGGTTGGCGCGGCGCGCCCTTTACGCTTTGAGGTATCCTTCCGTGCTGTCAAAACCCTCGGTCAGAAGCGCGCTGGCGCTGGCGCTGGTCGCCGCCGTCACCCTGTCCGGCTGTTCCACGTTCAAGAAGAAGACGCCGACCCTGGCCTACGAGGAACGGCCCGTCGAACTGCTGTTTTCGGTCGGCGCCAACGCTCTGGATCGCCACCAATGGGGCGATGCGGTCAACTATTTCCGGGAAGTCGAACGCCAGCACCCCTATTCGGAGTGGTCCAGGCGTTCGATCCTGATGACGGCCTACGCACACTACGAATCGAACAACTATGCCGAGGCGATCGCCGACGCGGATCGTTTCATCAGCCTCTACCCGGGCAACGTCGCCACGCCTTACGCCTACTACCTCAAGGCGATTTGCTACTTCGAACAGATCGTCGATGTCGGGCGGGACCAGGCGGCCACCGAACAGGCTCAGCGGGCTATGGGCGAAATCATCAAGCGCTATCCGAAAACCGAATACGCCATCGACGCCCGTCTGAAGCTCGACATGGTCCAGGACCAACTCGCCGGCAAGGAAATGACGATCGGGCGATTCTATCTGCGCAACAGCAATGCGATCGCCGCCATCGGCCGATTCCGCACCGTGGTGGCGCGCTACCAGACGACGTCCCATGCGCCCGAAGCGCTCTACCGGCTGGTGGAAGCCTATCTGACCGTGGGCCTGATGGACGAGGCCCGCAAGAACGGGGCCGTGCTTGGCTACAACTATCCTGGCGATCCATGGTACCACGACGCCTACGGTCTGCTGACCTCCCGCGGCCTGAAGCCCGCCGTCGCCCCGACCGGCAGCGGCAGCGGCGCGGTTTTGCCGAGCCTTCCGTTCCTGCCCCACCGCAAGTCGGCTCCCGCGCTGGCCGCGCCGCCGGTCGATGTTCCGGCCGCGCCGGTCGTTCAGGCGGCCGCGTCCGACAAGGCCGCTGTCGCGGCCAAGCCCGTTGCGCCGCGCAAGAAGGACTTCCTGCACGACGTGCTGGGACTTTGATCCCAGAGGCTTTGATCATCGGGCGAACTCGGTCATCCTCGCGCCCATGCTGATCGGTCTGGCCATCCGGGATGTGGTGCTCATCGAGAGTCTCGACCTGTCGTTCGGGCCGGGCCTCACCGCGCTGACCGGTGAGACGGGCGCGGGCAAGTCGATCATCCTGGACGCGCTGGGCCTTGCGTCCGGCGTCCGCGCCGACGCCAGCCTGGTGCGGCGCGGCGCCACGCAGGCGGTGGCGACCGCCATCTTCGCCCCCTCGTCGAACGATGCGGTCTGGGCCTATCTGGATGAGAAGGGCCTGAGCTACGCTCGCGACGAGGATCTGGTGCTGCGTCGGGTTCTCACCGCCGATGGCCGCTCGCGGGCCTTCGTCAACGATCAGGCCACAGGCGTCGGCGTCCTGCGCGACCTTGGGGCCTTGCTGATCGAGGTGCATGGCCAGCACGAGACCGTCGGCCTGCTCGACGCTCGCACCCACATGGCGTTGCTCGACCGATTCGGGGCCTGCGAAACCGGCGTGCGCCGGTGCATGACCGCCTGGAGCGCGTGGCGCGGCGCACGGGAAACCGCCCAACGTCTGAGGGCCGATCGGGACGGGCTTGCCGCCGAGGCGAACGACCTTTCCGACCGGCTCGCGGAACTCGACAGGTTGTCGCCGGCCGAAGGCGAGGCGGCCCAGCTCGCCGACGAGCGCGCCCTTCTGGGGGCGGCCGAGAAGACTCTCTCCGATATCGCCGCCGCTCGGGACTCCGTCGACGGCGAAGCGCTTGGCGGTCGGCTCGGCCAGGCGTTTCGCTCGCTCGATCGGGCGCGGCAGCGGGCGCTGGCGGCGGGGGTCAAGGACGGCGGCCCCGTGCTCGGCCTGCTCACTCAGGCGGCCGAGGCGGTCGACCGGGCGATGATCGAGGCGGCCGACGCCGCCGCCGCCATCGACGCCGCCGCCGCGGCGTTCGAGTTCGAGCCGGAGCGCCTTGAGCGTGCGGAGGAACGCCTGTTCGCCCTGCGCGCCATGGCCCGCAGGCTCGGCGTCGAACCGGACGCCCTGCCGGCGGCCCGCGCGGCTCTGGCCAGGCGGCTGCTGGCCATGGAAAACGCCGACGAAGCCGTGGCCGAGGCCGAGACCGCCGAACGCCGTGCCGGGGCCGACTATCGGGTCGCCGCCGACGCCCTGACGCTGCTGCGCCGCGACGCCGGCGACCGCCTGGCCCTGGCGGTGCAGGCCGAGCTCCTGCCGCTGAAGCTGGAGAAGGCGCGGTTCCGGGTGGCGGTCGACGCCCAAGGCGACGACAAGGCCGGCCCCTCCGGCGCTGATCGCGTGGAATTTCAGGTCTCGACCCTGCCGGGCGCGCCGTTCCAGGGTCTGGGTGTGATCGCTTCCGGCGGGGAGCTGGCGCGTTTCGCCCTGGCGCTGAAGGCCTCCTTGGCCGCCCGCGCCGCCGGTCCCCAGCCGCTGATGATCTTCGACGAGGTCGACCAGGGCGTGGGCGGTGCGGTGGCCGACGCCGTCGGCGTACGGCTTAAGCGTCTGTCCGTCGGCGCCCAGGTGATGGTGGTGACCCACAGCCCGCAGGTGGCTGCCCGGGCCGACGCCCACTGGCGGGTTCGCAAAGCCGGCGAGGGCGAACGCCTTCGCGCCGCCGTCGATAGTCTTCCACCGGCCGCCCGCGAGGAGGAGATCGCCCGCATGCTGTCGGGCGCGGAAATCACCGACGCGGCCCGCGCGGCCGCCAGGGCCTTGATGCATGCCTGAAGCCGCCCCACCGGTCGAGGCGCTCGACGAGGCGGCGGCGCTGGCGGAACTGACCCGTCTGGCCGACGACCTCGCCGCCCACGACCTGCGATACTACCAGGATCAGGCCCCGACGATTTCGGACGCCGACTACGACGCCCTGAAGCGCCGCAACAACGACCTTGAGACCCGCTTCCCCCATCTGGTGCGGGAGAATTCGCCCTCTCTCACGGTCGGCGCCAAGCGCTCCGAGAGCTTCGCTCCCGTGGTCCACGGCACGCCGATGCTGTCGCTGGACAACGCCTTCTCCGATGAGGACGCGATCGAGTTCGACGCGAAGATCAAACGCTTCCTCCGGTTGGGCGACGCGGTCGTCACCTACACCGCCGAGCCCAAGATCGACGGCCTGTCCGCCTCGCTGCTATATGTCGATGGGGTGTTGACGACCGGCGCCACGCGCGGCGATGGCCGCGTGGGCGAGGACATCACCGCCAACCTGCGGACGCTGAGCGAGATCCCTCACAGGCTGGCCGGCTCGGGCTGGCCGAAGCGGGTCGAGGTTCGCGGCGAGGTCTATCTCGGCCATACCGAATTCGCCGCCCTCAACGCGGCGGCCGAAGCGGCCGGCGATAAGACCTACGCCAACCCGCGCAACGCCGCGTCGGGGTCCCTGCGCCAGATCGACCCCGGGATCACCGCCGCCAGGCCGCTGCGCTTCTTCGCCTACGCCTGGGGCGAAATCAGCGCTCCCTTCGCCGAGACGCAGTCCGAGGCGCTGACGGCCCTGGCCGCCTGGGGCTTCGCCGTCACGCCCCAGACCGCCACCGTGCACGGGCCGGAGGGCCTGCTGGCGGCCTATGCGGCGCTGGAGGCCCAGCGGCCGCACCTGGGCTTCGACATCGACGGGGTGGTCTACAAGGTCGACCGCCTCGACTGGCAGGATCGTTTGGGCTTCGTCTCGCGCTCGCCGCGCTGGGCCATCGCCCGCAAGTTTCCCGCCGAGCAGGCGCGAACGATCCTTGAGGCCATCGACATGCAGGTGGGCCGAACGGGGGCGGTCACGCCGGTCGCCCGCCTGCGACCAGTGACGGTCGGCGGCGTGGTGGTCGAGAACGCCACTCTGCACAACGCCGACGAGATCGCCCGCAAGGACGTGCGGATCGGCGATACGGTAGTGGTCCAGCGGGCGGGCGACGTCATCCCGCAGATCGTCGAGGTAGTGCTGGCCGAGCGCCCGGCCGACGCCGAACCCTTCGCCTATCCCACCCACTGCCCCTGTCCGCTGTCGACGCCCCTGGCCCGCGAGACGACCACGGCGGGTGTCGAGACCGTCGTGCGCCGCTGCACCGGCGAGTTCGCCTGTCCGTTCCAGCGCATCGAGCACCTCAAGCACTTTGTCTCCCGCCGCGCCTTCGACATCGAGGGGCTGGGCGTGAAGCAGCTGCTCGCCTTCTTCGATGAGGGGGTGATCAAGGAGCCGGCGGATATCTTCCGTCTGGCGCGCGACGAGGCGGCGTTGGCTACGCTGCTGGATCGCCAGGGCTATGGCGAGACCTCGGTGCGTAATCTCAAGGCCTCGATCGAGGCGCGCCGCACCATCGCGCTGGACCGGTTCATCTTCGCCCTGGGGGTGCGCCACATCGGCGAATCCACCGCCCTGGTTCTCGCCCGGGGTTACGGCGACGTGGAGACCTTCCTCGCCGCGATGGACCGGGTCGCCGAGCGTGACGAGGAGGCCATGGCCGAGCTCGACAACTTCGACCAGGTCGGCAAGGCCGTGATCGAGGCCGCCGCCGCCTACTTTGGCGAGGACCACAACCGCCGCATCGTCCAGGCGCTGAAGGCGCAGTTGATGGTGCTCGACGCCGAGAGGCCCAAGACGGACACGGCGGTCGCCGGCAAGACGGTGGTGTTCACCGGCGCGCTCGAACGGATGACCCGCGACGAGGCCAAGGCCAGGGCCGAGTCCCTCGGCGCCAAGGTCGCCTCGTCGGTGTCGAAGAAGACGGACATCGTGGTCGCCGGCCCTGGGGCAGGGTCGAAGCTGAAGACGGCGGCGGAGCTGGGCCTGACGGTGCTGACCGAGGACGAGTGGCTGGCGCTGATCGGCTGACCGTTCAGCCGCGCCGCCAGCGATAGAGCACGTCCGGCTCCTTCTCCGCGTTGCGCGAGCCGTCGGTGAACTCTTCGGCGACGAAGCCGCGGGTCTCGTAGAACCGTCGGGCGGCCGCATTGCGCTGGAATGTCCAAAGCGACAGGTCGGGATGGGTCGCCCGAGCCTGGGCGAGCAGGCGGGAGCCGGCGCCGCGGCTCTGCGAGCCCGGCAGAACGTACAGCTGGTCGATCCAGCCCTCGCGGAAGGCGATGAAGCCGGTCAGCGTCCCGCCCTCGAAAACGCCCCAGACCTCGCATTCTGCGAATACCCGCTCGCGGAAGTACCACCGGTCCTCGTCGGGCGTGTGCAAGCCGGATAGCCACGGCAGCCGGTCGTCGAAGGCGGCGCGGTGGACGTGGGCCGCCGCGTCCATGTCGTCGAGCTTGAGCTGGCGCAGGATCATCCCGCGATCGGCGCGCAGGCCTCGGTCAGCCAGGCGGCGACGTCGGCCGGAACCTGCGGCCCGACCACCGCCAGCACCTGGGCGTGGTAGCTGTCGAGCTGGGCGCGTTCCTCTGGCGACAGCAGATCGACCACGATCAGCCGCCGATCGATCGGCGCCAGGGTCAGGGTCTCGAAACCCAGCATCGGCCGCTCGCCGCCGACGATATCAGCGAAGGGTGTGACGACCTGAAGGTTCTCGATGCGGATGCCGTATCCACCCTCCTTGTAGTAGCCTGGCTCGTTCGAGACGACCATGCCGGGGCGAAGGGCGACGGTGTTCTGGACCTTGGCGATCCTGTGAGGCCCCTCGTGCACGCCGAGGTAGGAGCCGACGCCGTGTCCGGTGCCATGGTCGTAGTCGAGGCCGGCCATCCACAGGGGCAGGCGCGCCAGGACGTCGAGCGCCGGGCCGGTGGTGCCGGCCGGGAAGCGGACGCGGGCCAGGGCGAGGTTGCCCTTCAGCACCAGGGTGAAGCGTTCGGCCATCTCCGCCGACGGTTCGCCGATGGCCACCGTGCGGGTCACGTCGGTGGTGCCGTCGAGATACTGGCCTCCGGAATCCACCAGCAACAGGGAGCCGGATTCGCTCCGGCGGTTCAGCCGGCGGGTCGGGTGATAGTGGCAGATGGCCCCGTTCGACATGGCTCCGGCGATGGTGTCGAAGGAGAGGTCCATCAGCGCGCCAGTCGCCTCGCGGAACGCCTCAAGCCGCGTCACCGCCTCCAGTTCGTCGGGCGGGTTGATCTGACCCTCGGTGGCCAGCCAGTGCAGGAACCGGCTGAGGGCGGCGCCGTCGCGGCTGTGGGCCCGGCGGGCGCCCTCGATCTCCACGGCGTTCTTGCAGGCGCGCGGCAGGGCGGTCGGATCGGCGCCTCGCACCGTCTGGGCGCCGGCTTCGGCAAGGGCGCCGAAGTACCAGGCCGATGACTGCGACGGGTCGATCAGCACCCGGCGACCCTTCAGGTCGGCCAGGGCTCCGACGAGGTCGTCAGGCGTTTCCAGACGCACTTCATTGCCGAGCCACGCCGGCAGGTCGGCGGTGACCTTGTCCGGGTCTAGGAAGATCCGCGCCGTGCCGTCGGCGTTGAGGATGGCCTGGCCGAGGGGGAGGGGACTGCGGATGACGTCGCCGCCGCGGATGTTGAACAGCCAGGCCAGCGACGCGGGGGCGGTGAGAACGGCGGCTTCGGCGCCAAGGGCTGCCAGGTCGGCGCCGATGCGGGCGCGCTTGGCCGAGGAGTCCTCGCCGGCGTACGCCAGGGGGTGAGGAACGATCGGTGCTTTCGGCTGGGCCGGCCGCGCCTCGCCCCAGGCCGAATCGAGGGGATTGGCCTCGACCGCCGTCAGGGTCGCGCCCGTCTTGCCGGCGGCCTCCTTCAACGCGCCGAGGGAGTCTGGGCTGTGCAGCCGAGGGTCGTAACCGATGGTCCAGCCGGGGCGGGCGTTCTCGCGCAGATAGGCCGGCACGCCCCCCTCGACCAGATCGCGGATCTCGAACACCGACGGGTCGACCTGATCGCGCACCTGGATGGTGTAGCGGCCGTCGACGAACACTGCGGCCTTGTCCTTCAGGATCACCGCCGCGCCGGCCGAACCGGTGAAGCCGGTGGCCCAGGCCAACCGGTCGTTGGCCGCCGGCAGATACTCGTTCTGGTGCTCGTCCTCATGCGGGATCAGGAAGCCATCCAGGCCCTGCCGCGCCATGGCCTCGCGGATCAACGGCGTGTGGAGCGGTCCGAAGGACGGGGCGGCGGAGTCGTCGAAGGTCTGGCGCATGGGAGGGTTTTACGACCACACGTCGCCCGGCGCAAAGAAAACGCCCGTGGCCGGCGCTCTATCGTCGGCGAAGGATCAAGGTCGCCCAGGCGTCGCGTCCCAGCCGACGTTCCAGCTTGAAGCCCTTCGACACATAGGCGGCCAGCACCTGCCTCGCCTGGGATCGCAACAGTCCAGACAGGATCGCCACGCCGCCGGGCTTCAGGGCGGAGTAGATGTCGTGCGACAGCCACACCAACGGCCTGGCGAGAATATTGGCGAACACCAGATCGTAGGGGGCGCCGGCCTCGATGACCGGGTGGCCAAGGCCGCTGGCGGTGAAGAAGCGGCTGTTGGTATGGTTCACCTTGGCGTTCTCACGGGCGATGCGCACCGACACGGGGTCGATGTCCGTGCCGAGGGTCACACTCGAGCCGGTGCGCGCCGCGGCGATGGCCAGCACGCCGGTTCCGGCGCCGACGTCGAGCACGCGATCGAACCGATTGCCCCGCAGCATATAGTCGAACGCCGCCAGGCAGCCCACGGTGCTGCCATGGTGGCCCGTGCCGAACGCCGCCCCGGCCTCGATGCGCAGATTGACGGTGTTGACCGGCGTGCGCCCGCGGTCGTGCATGCCGAACACGAAGAACCGGCCGGCCCTGACCGGCGGGAGCCCCGACAGCGCCATCGCCAGCCAGTCGGCGTCGCCGAGTTTCTCGACCGTCACCTGAAGCTCGGGGAACCGCGCCAGGTGGTCGCGGAACCGGTCCGATTCGATCGTGGTGTTCGGGTAGGCGTCGATGCGGAAGACGCCCTTGTCCTCGTCCTCTTCGATGATCGAATAGGTGACACCTTCCAGACCAGGGTCCCCGTCCAGGGCGACGGAAGCGGCTTCAGCGGGGGCGCGCGGCCCCCGGGCGATGATCTGCAAGGGTTCGTCGGTCATGGGGCCGTGTAGAGCATCGCGGGCCCCAAGGGAATCAGTGGCGGTCAGGCCGCCGCGAGATGTCGGGGACGACGAAGGTCTTCGGCCAATCCCGCCCCCATCAGGTCGATGAAGTTGCCGGCGTAGAACGCGTCCACCGCCTCCGGTCCGACGCCGACCAGGGAATCGCCGAAGCGTTTCAGCGGATTGCGGCCGCCCTCGACATGCGGGAAGTCGGACGAGAACAGGCAGGTCTCGGACCCCGCCTGGTTGATCAGCCAGCCGGCGTTCTCATGCGGGTAAGGGGTGACGCGAACCTGGCGCCGGACAATCTCGCTCGGGGTCGCGGACAGACGGTGCAGGCGATCCTCGTTCTTGAAGAACGCAAGATGGGCCGAGTCCATCGACTTCATCCACCCCGGCAGCCAGGAGGCCCCCAGTTCGATCACGCCGAACTTCAGCCGCGGAAAACGGTCCATTACCCCGTCGATGATCATCGCCGCCAGGGTCTGCATGACCGATATGGGAATGGTCATGTAGCTGACCGAGGTGAAGTTCTCCTCGCCGCCGTGGAAGTCCTTCACGCGTGGCATGCCGTTCTCGAAATAGGCCGGGTTGATCTTCTCCTCGCCGCCGACGTGGAACAGGATCGGAATGCCCGCTTCCTGCGCTCGGCCCCAGACGGCGTCAAAGGCGATATGGCTGGGCGAGTGGCCGTTGGGGCAGCGCGACGGAATCATCAGGGCCTTGGCGCCCAGTTCGATGGCTTCCCGCGCCGTTTCCGCCGCGCGGGCGAAATCGACCAGAGGAACATAGGCCGTGGCCAGGAAGCGCCGGTCCACCGAGCAGAAGTCGGTCATCATCCGGTTGTGGGCCTGGGCGGCGGCGTAGCAGAGATCCGCCGGGCCATCCTGGTCCAGGCCGAAGTTGCCCAGACAAAAGGTTGTGAACACCAGCTGGCTGGCGAAGCCGAGCAGGTCGAGCGCGTGCGGGCGATCGGCGGCGCGGAAGGAGCCGAGCGCCTCGTAGTTCTTGCGCAGCAGGATGTTCTCGGCGTCGCCGGCGCGGAATTCCGGGTCATCCTGCTTTCGCCGGGCCGTGGCCGCCCATCGTCCGTCCCCGACCTTGTGACGATAGCTGGCCAGATCGTGATAGGCGGCGAGCATGCGGCGATCGAAATAGGGATCCAGGCAATCCTGGAGCTCCATCAGATGCGAGTCGGCGTCGTGGACGATACGGTCCTGGACATAGGCCATGGAACGGTTCCTCATTCTTATATGCGGGATTTGAACGCCTAATCGCCCAGGACACAAGTCCGCGATCGGCGTTTGCTCTCGACGCCTTCGGCGGCAGGGGGCACATCGGGGCGATGAGACTCTCGATCCTTCTGCTCGCTCTGGTTGCCGGTGTGACGCCGCGCCTTGCCATGGCGGCGGACTGGCCCGTGACCGACGCCGGGCGCGCCGCCGCCCGGGACGCCCTGGTCCGCTTCGAGGCGGCGCTGGACGCCACCGACAGCGCAAGCGAAGCGCTGCGGCGATGGTGCGCCGACAACCGCCTGGCCGATCCCGCGGTGATCCGCGCCGAACGGGTGCGCGATGTCGAGAAGCCCGCCGACGCCGCTGTCCGCGAGGCCCTGGGCGCGGCGCCGGGCGAGCCCTTGCGCTATCGGCGGGTTCGCCTGCGCTGCGGCGAGCGGGTGCTGTCGGAAGCGGACAACTGGTATCGGCCCGGCAAGCTGACGGCGGCGATGAACGACGTCCTGGACGCCACCGACCGGCCGTTCGGCGTGGTGGTCGGGCCGCTTGGATTTCATCGAAGGACGCTGGGCGTCGACTGGCTGTTCGATCCGATGCGCGCGGCCTTACCGGGCGACGGTGGCGGGCGAAAGGCCCCGCACGCGGTGCTCCGACACCGCGCCGTGCTTATTTCCGCCGAGGGCGCGCCCTTCAGCCTAGTGATCGAGACCTACACGGATGAGGTGCTCAGTCGGTGAAGGCCGGCGCGCGTTTTTGCATATTGGCCATCACCGCCTCGATCTGATTGGGGCTGCCGATCAGGGCGATCTGTTCGACCGTTTCCTGCAGCATGCCCGAGCCCTCGTCGGTGACGACGGCGGCGTTGAGCAGCCGCTTGGACGCCCGCACCGCGTGAGGGTTCTTGCCGGCGATCTCGCGGGCCACTGCCAGGGCCTCGGCATGGGGATCGGCGCAGACCCGGGTGGCGAAACCCATGGCCAGGGCTTCTTCTCCGGAGAAGATGCGGCCTGTGTAGGTCAGCTCCCGCACGACGTCTTCGCGCGCCAGGTGACGCATCAGCATGGTGCCGGCCATGTCGGGCACCAGGCCCCACTTGATCTCCAGCACGGCCATCCGGGTGTCGGGGGCGACGAAGCGCATGTCGGCGCCGAGGGCCAGCTGGAAGCCGCCGCCGAAGGCCACGCCGTGCACCGCCGCGATCACGGGCACGGGAATTTCGCGCCAAACCCAGACGGCGTATTGCGCCCGGTTGGTGATGCCGTGCGTGCGCCGGGTCAGCGCCTCCTGGCTGGTGGCGCCGCTGGTGCGCGGCCCCTCGGCCATTCTACCGAAGTTTCCCATGTCCAGGCCGGCGCAAAAGGCCCGGCCTTCGCCTGACAGCACGACCGCGCGCAGGCCCGGCTCGGCGATCAGCCGCTCGCCGGTTGTAACCAAGGCCTCAAACATGGCGTCGTCGAGGGCGTTCATCTTGTCGGTGCGGACCATGCGGACGTCGGCGACGCCGTCTTCGATGGTCACGGTGATGCGGTCGGTCATTGGCCCGGGGCTCCCTGCGTGTTTGCATCACTCTGGCGGGACGTGGCGGACTCTGGCAAGTCTGACTTAGGGTCAGTCTTAGAAGGTCCCAGGGAGCGCGACGCCATGAAAGTTCACAACATCTACGCCGACGCCGATGGCGAGAGCCATTTCCGCGACGTCGACGTCGCCTGGGCGCATGAGCGACTCGGTGGGCGGATGTCGGAGCGCCTGCCGGCGACCGGCGTGATCTTTCGCGAGACCGGCGGCGACTACGCCCTGGATTGGCACAACGCCCCCCGCCGTCAGTACATCGTCAACCTCGATGCGGCAGTCGAGATCACGGTGAGCGACGGCGAGGTGCGGGTGATCGGCCCCGGCGAGGTGATCCTGGCTGAAGACGTCACCGGCAAGGGCCACCTTTCCCGCGCGGTCTCGGGTCAGGTCCGCCGGTCGCTGTTCATTCCGGTCGACTGACGCCGTCTGGACGGTGATCACAACCCTGTCATACCGGCGGACCACAAGCCGGGTTCCTTCGACTCACAATTCTCTATTGAGGCTCTCATGACCCTACCGACCCGACCTCTCCTGGCCTCCGTCAGCGTCGCCATGCTTGCCGTGGCGGGCTGCGCCACCGCCCAATCCGCTCCGAACGCGTCGGGCCTGAAAGTGGTCGAACGCATCGCCGGGCCGGACGGGGGCTGGGATTACGCCAGCTTCGACGCCGCGCGTCGGCGTGTGTATGTCGCTCACGGCATGCAGGTGACGGCCATCGACGCCGACACCGGCGCGGTCACCGCCAGCTTCGCGTCAGGGAATCACCTTCACGCCGTGACGCCCATTCCCGGCTCCGATCGCCTGCTGACCACCAACAGCGGCGACAACACCGCGAAGATCCTCAATGCCCGCACCGGCGCCCTGATCGCCGCCATTCCAACAGCCGATGACGCCGACAGCGCGCTCTACGACCCCGCCAGTGGCCAGGTTCTGGTCGTCGGCGGCGACAGCGGCCAGATCGATTTCATCGACCCCAAGGCCGCCAAGGTGACGGCCTCGATCAAGACCGGCGGCAAGCTGGAGTTCCTGGCCCTGGACGGTCACGGTAAGCTGTTCGTCAACGACGAGAACAAGCACACCATCGTCGTCATCGACCTGGCGACCAAGGCCGTCACTGGCGCCTACGACCTCCCGGGCTGTGTCGCGCCCACCGGCCTTGCCTATGTCGCGGGCGGCCGGCTGGTGTCGGCCTGCGCCAATGGGGTGGCCGAAATCCTCGACGCGGCCTCGGGCCGGCAGATCGCCGCCTTGAAGATCGGCGCTCGGCCGGACGCGGTGATCTATGACGCGGGCCGTAACCTCGCCTACATTCCCTCGGGTGGCGCGGGGACGCTTTCCGTGATCGCCCTCTCGGGGGCGGCCGACAACACCGTCATCGACACGGTCGTCACCCAGGTCGGCGCGCGGACGGGAACGGTCGATCCGAAGACCGGCCGTATCTATCTTCCGGCCGCCGAGTACCTGCCGCCCACGGCGCCCGGTCAGCGTCCGGCCGTGAAGCCGGGCACATTCCGGGTGCTGGTCCTCGACCGGCAATGACTTTCGCGTCGTCCGGCGCCGCCGACCCATCGGGATTGCTGGACGCTCTGCGCGCCTGTGGCCTGCTGGCCGCCGGCGAGCGCGCGACACTGACGCCCCTCGCGGGCGGGGTGTCGTCGGACGTGTTCCGGGTCGAGGCGGCGGATGGCCGGGTTTGGGCGGTCAAGCGCTCGATCCCGCGTCTGCGGGTCGCCGCCGAGTGGCTGGCGCCGGTGACCCGCGCCGCCGGCGAGGTGCGTTGGCTGGAACTGGTGCGAGGCATCGATCCCAGGTTGGCCCCGCAAGTGGTCTGCGAGGTTCCTGAATCCTCGATCTTCGCCATGCGTTTCCTCGAGCCCGCGACCCATCCGGTGTGGAAGGATGCCATGGCGGCCGGCCATGTCGACCCCGCCTTCGCCGGGGAGGTCGGCCGCGACCTCGCGCGGATTCACGCCGCCACGGCCGGGCGGCCCGAGGTGATCGCGGCCTTTCCGCCGGACGACTGTTTCTTCGCCCTGCGCATTTCGCCCTTCCTGCTGTTCACAGCCCGGCGTCACCCCGATATCGCCCCGCGGCTGGAAGCCCTGGCGGCGGACCTCGGCGCACGCCGGATCGCCCTGGTTCACGGCGACGTCAGCCCCAAGAACATCCTGATGGGGCCGCTCGGGCCGGTGTTCCTCGACGCCGAATGTGTCACCTACGGCGACCCCGCCTTTGATCTGGCCTTCTGCCTTAGCCACCTGTTGCTCAAGACAGTCTGGCTGGCGTCTCATCGCCGGGCGGTTATGGACTCGTTCGAGCGCCTGCGGACAGCCTACGCCGCGGGCGTCGACTGGGAGCCGATCGACGGCCTCGAACGCCGCGCCGCCGCCCTGGTCAGCGCCCTGCTTCTGGCCCGCGTCGACGGCAAATCGCCGGCGCCCTACCTCGTCGACGCGGTCGACAAGGCCCTGGTGCGGCGGGAGGCGAAGGCCCTTCTGACGGAACCTGACCTCGACCTCGATCGGCTGGCCGAACACTGGCGGCGGCGCGTACCGTCTTGAAGATCGTCTTGCAGTACCGCGCCAGCGCCGGCTTTCGCGATCAGATTCGTTTGGCCTTCGCCGACGGTGAGCCTGTGATAGTCGTCGACGAGGCGGACGACGCGGCTTTCGCCGAGGCCATGCGCGAAGCCGTGGTTCTCCTGCACGTTCTCAGACCCGTGACGGCCGCGGTGATCGAAGGCGCGCCAAACCTGCGCCTGATCCAGAAGATCGGTGTCGGCGTCAACACCATCGACCTGGAAGCCGCCCGCGCCCGTGGGATCGCGGTGGCGAACATGCCGGGAACCAACAGCGCCGCTGTCGCCGAAATGGCCCTGGCCCTGATGTTCGGGGTCCTTCGCCGGACCGCCTATTTCGACGCCCTGACCCGCGCCGGACAAGGCTGGCGGCCGGACTTGACGGTTCTTGACCAGGCCGGCGAGATCGGTGGCCGCACTGTCGGCCTGGTCGGCTATGGCGCGTCCGCCCGGCGCCTGGCGCCGGTGCTGACCGCCCTCGGCGCCCGGGTGATCTACACCGCCCGTTCCGCGAAATCCGACGCGCCCTATGATTTCTTGTCCCTTGAGGACCTGCTGACGGAATCGGACATCGTGTCCCTGCACGCGCCGGCCACCACCGAAACCCGAGGCCTGATCGGGAAGGCGGCCATGACGCGAATGAAGCCCGGCTCCGTGCTGATCAACACCGCGCGCGGAGAGCTTGTCGACGAGACGGCCCTGCATGACGCCCTTGTCTCCGGTCGTCTGCGTGGCGCGGGCCTTGACGTTTTCGCCGTTGAGCCCGCGGCGGCGGAGAATCCGCTGTTCGCCCTCCCCAATGTCCTGGTCTCCCCGCACCTGGCCTGGCTCACGCCCGAGACCCTGTCGCGAAGTCTCGTGGTCGCGCGGGAGAACTGTCGCAGGCTGGCCGTGGGCGCCACCCTGTTGCACCGGGTCGCTTGAGCCGTTTCCGACGTCGTCCGGACCCCTGACCGCCAGGCCCGACTGTGCCATAAGGCCGTTGCAACGGGAGATCATCGATGACCATTCGGCTGGGGTTGGCTTGTGTCCTCGGGCTGGTCATGGCGACAATCGGGTCGACAGCCTTCGCGGACGGCGGCCAGACCGCCACGCTCAGACCGCTGTGCACGGATCGCCCGACCAAATCGACCTCGCCCTGCACTGTCGACGCCGGTCACGTTCAGGTCGAATCGGATCTGTTCAATGTCACTGTCGACCGGAGCGGCGGTCAGACCACGGTCACCTGGCTGGCGACCAATCCGACGATCAAGTTGGGCCTGACCGATACGCTGGATGGCGAGATCAATCTCGCGCCGCTTGTCTCTGTCCGGACGCGGGATCGCTCCACGGGGCAGGTGAGCCGCGTTTCGGGGGTAGGCGACCTGTCGCTCCGGCTCAAGTGGAGCCTGTTGGGCGAGTCCGGCGGGCCGGTCGCCGTTGGGCTCAGTCCCTATGTGAAACTGCCGACGGCGAGGGTTGGCGTCGGCAACGGGGCGGTCGAAGGCGGCCTGATCGCGCCGGTCAACCTCAACCTACCGGCGGGCTGGTCGCTGGTGATCGACCCGGAGGTCGATGTGCTCAAGAACGCCGCCAACGACGGTCGCCATCTCAACGCCTCCGGCCTGCTCAGCCTGAGCCGGGGCGTTTCGAAAACCCTGACCCTTTCGGCTGAATTGTGGACCGATCGCGACTTCGGTCCGGGGGCGACGCGGACCCAGGTGTCGGCGGACCTGGGCGCCGCCTTCATTCCGGTCCAGGCCTCGAACTGGCAATGGGACGGCGGCGTGAACTTCGGTCTCAACCGTCAGACGCCCGCGGCCCAGGTCTATCTGGGGCTGTCGCATCGTTTCTGAAATCCCCGTCGACCCCATGGCCGAGGACGAGTAGTCAGGACGATGTTCGGCGGAGAAGGATTGCGATCGTGAACGCTCCTCAGGCTGCGGCGCTGCTGCGAATCTACACCGACGAGGGCGCCCGCGACGGTGGTCGCCCGCTCTATGAGGCTCTGGTCCTTCAGGCCCGAGACCGTGGGTTAGCCGGGGCGACGGTGCTTCGGGGACCGATGGGATTTGGCGTGTCTCACCGGCTTCACACCGCCAAGATTCTCGATCTTTCGGCCAACCTGCCCCTGGTGATCGAGATCGTCGACGACGACCTCGCTCTTCGCGCCTTCGCCTCCGCCATCGCCCACATTCCCGACATCGGTTTGGTCACCCTTGAGCGTGTGGAAGTCCTTCATGACGGCAGGGCCACCGACGGGACGGAAGGCGCGTGATCACCTACCTCTGGATCGCTCTTGGCGGAGCGCTGGGATCCGTGGCCCGCTACGCTCTTTCCGGGGCGGTGGCGCGGATGGTCGGCGAAACGTTTCCTTGGGGCACGATCATCGTCAATGTCACAGGCTGCTTTGTCATCGGCGTTCTGGCGGTGACCACCGGCCCCGAGGGGCGGGTCCTGACGCCGCCGGATGTGCGCCAGTTCCTGTTGATCGGGGTTTGCGGCGGCTACACCACCTTCTCATCCTTCAGCCTGCAGACCCTCAACCTGATCCGAGGCGGCGAACTGGCCGGCGCCGCCGGCAACATCGCCGTGTCGGTGGTCGCCTGCATTGTCGCCGTGTGGATTGGCGCGGTCGCCGGCCAGGCGCTCAATCAGGCGCGCGTCGGCTGAGGCGCTTCAGGCGCCGCGCGCCTTGGCCCGGGTTCGGGCGATGGCGATGTCGACCGCGGGCATGTCGGCGCCAAGGATGATGCTGTCGCCGACAATGAACGCCGGCGTGCCGCCGAGCGACAGTTTGGTGAACAGCGCGGCGGTCTGGGCCAACTGGGCGTTGACGGCGGGCGCGGCGCCCGGTCTCAGGTCAGCCGGGCGCGCGCCGTTCCGCAGGGCGATGCGGTCGATGGCGGCGTCGTCGAGCGGGCGGGCGTTCATGAAGGCCTGATAGGCCCCCAGGGAGTCGCCATGGGCTGTCTTGATGGCCAGGGCCGCGCGCGCGGCGTGCTCGGACGTCGGCCCGAAGATCGGCATTTCCTTGAACACGAACCGGACGTCCGGATTGGCCTGGATCAGGGCCACCACCCTCGGTGCGGCCTCTGCACAATGTGGGCAGCGATAGTCATAGAACTCGGTGACGGTGATCGCGCCGCCCGGGTTGGCGACGAAGTCCCGCGGATCGCGCTCTATTGCCGGCCGTAAACTCGGAAGCAGCGCCTGGGCGCGACGCTGATCGTTGGCTTCCGCCGCGGCCTGCCGCGCGTCAAGTCTCTGGGCGACTTCCTGGAGCACCTCAGGATGGCTCAGCAGGTAGGCCCGAACCCGCTGACCGAAGGCCGCGTCGTCCGGTTTCTGGCAGGCGGTCAGGGGCAGGCCGGCAAGCGCCAGCAGGACCAGGAGAGTGGCGGGCTTCATCCTGTCACTCCCAATTCTTTGAGCTGCGCCGCGGACGGCTTGGAGGCGAGGATGATATCGGTCGCGCGCCGCCATTCGGGCGAATCCTTCTTCAGCATCTCGCGGGCATGAACGGCGAAGGTTCGCGCCTCGAGAAGCTGGCCGAGGTAGAAATTCTGCTCGGCCGCGGCCAGGCGAGCCATGCCTGGCATCGATTTCGCGTCATAGGCCTCCGAAAGCAGCCGCCAGCCCAGCGCGTTGTCCGGTTCGATCGACAGCGCCCGCCGAACCTGGGCGACGGCCTCGTCCAGTTTCACCGGATCGTTGACCGCGATCAGAGTCTGGCCGAGATTGATTCGCAGCAAGGCTGCCGCGGGTTTCAGCTCCACCGAACGACGGTGAGCCGGTTCAGCCTCTTTTGCCCGCCCCGCCTCGAACAGCACCTGGCCTTTGAGCTCCCAGAGATAAGGATTGCTGGGCCAATCCGCGATCATGGCGTCGATCGCCTTCAGGGCCGGTTCGGTCTCGGTGTCTCGATAAAGCGCGATGGCTCGGGCGTAGCGCGCTGGGAACGAGGTGTCGCTCGCGGGGTAGTCGACCAGCACCTGGACGCTGCCGTTCAGGAAGCCTTCGAGTTTGGCCTTCATAACCGCGTGGCGGTCGAGCGAGGCGGCGCCGTCTTCGGCGCCGTAGTGGGGCTGCCGTTCGACGCGGGCGGTGAGGGCTTCGATGCGGTCGTCGGTCAGGGGGTGGTCACGGAAGAAGGGGAACTTCTTCTCGTCGTCGAAGACCTCCTGATAGCGGAAATTATTGAAAAATTCGACCAGGCCACGACCCGAGAGCCCCGCGGTCTCCAGGTAGGTGGCGGCGGCCTGGTCGGCCCGGGATTCCTGCTCGCGCGAATAGCCGAGCATGTTGATCTCGCCGAAATAGCTGGAGGAGAACACCAGCGCGGCGGCGGCGTCAGGGGCGCCGGCAATCGCCGCGAGCACGCCCAGCCCTATGCCGACCAGGGTTGGGCCAAGGGCCGCCCGGCCCATGGCGCCGGAGCGGGCGATGTGGCCGCCGGCAATGTGGCCGGTTTCATGGGCGATGACGCCGACCAGTTGGTTGGGGGACTTGGTCTCGACGATCAGACCGGTGTTGATGAACAGCTGTTGGCCGCCGGCCGAAAAAGCGTTGAGCTGAGGATCCGAGATGATGTGGATCTGAACCGCCTGGGGAGACAGGCCCGCGGCGACGAAGATCGGGTCGGCGTCCTGATGCAGGATCTCCTCGATTTCGGTGTCGCGGATGATCGAAATCCCCGGATCGCTCTGCGCCCAGGCCGGGCTTGCGGGGGGGAGAACGACGCCGATGACGGCGGCGAAGGCGATGGCTGTCGCGAGAGGTCCAAACGGCTTGCGGGCGGTCAATGTCAGCCTTTCAATCGATTCCCCGCTCAGCCCCCGTTTCAGGACTCTCTTGCCGCTCAGTCAACCGGGGCCGGGGGCGGAAGTCCAGTCCTCAAAGGGACCCCGGCCGGCTGGCCGGAGTCCTTTTGAGTTCAGGTTCAGGCGCCGCGGCGCCACCAGCCCTTGCGGGGCGCCGCCGGAGGCGCGGCGATCTCCGCCGGGTCGATGACCGGAGTCGGCGGCGCAGCCGGGACCTCGACCGCCGCCTCTGGCGCCGGCTCGGCTACGGCGGCGGCTGCCGGCTTAGGTTCAGGCTCGGGCTGAGGTTCGGGCGCGGTCGTAGTGACGATTGGGGCCGCCGACGCGGGTTCGGGCTCCGGCGCCGCGGCGACCGCCTCAACGACATCGGCCGGGCTGGCATCGGTCGGAACGACCTCGGCCGGAGACTCGACGGGCGCCGCCTTGCCGCGACTCCGGGAGCGACGGGCCTTGGCCGGCTTTTCCATGACCGCGGGCAACTCGACCCAGGCGTCTTCCAGGGGTTGGCTGAACGCTGGCGTCCCATCGGCGGTCGGGTGATCGAGCACCGTCAAGCCGGAGGGTGTGGGCGACTCTGACGTCGAGGCGCCTGAATCTTCGGCGGGTGTTTCCGAGGGGATCGGACCCAGACTCGGCGCCTCCACCAACGCCTCGATCACGGCGACAGAGATCGGCGGCGCGGAGTCCGCGGCGACGGGCGCCTCCACAACGGCCTCGATCTCGCGGATCGGACCACGCCATTCGTAGGGGTCGTCGCCGCTCAGACGAGCCGGCCAGGACCACGCGTAGACATCCGTGGCCTGGGCGTCGTCGCGGACGCGGCGACCGCCGCGGCGGCCTCGCCGACGACGACGTCCCCCGGCGTCGGTTTCAAATTCGCTATCGGCGACGGCGGGCGTCGGCGCCGTCGGCGCATCAGGCGTTGCGACGCGGGATTCATCCCCCCGGCGACCCCGCCGGCGACGGCGATTGCGGCGACGACCCGCGTCGTCGTCCGACGCGCTTTCCCCAACGGCGACGTCCCCGGCATTCGCTTCGGTGTCGTCGTCGTCATCCTCGTCTTCCGCCTCGGCGACGGCGTCCTCCTCGTCGTCGGAGGCGATCGGCTCATCGTCGTCTTCCTCGTCTTCGTCCTCGTCCTCGACGTCCTCATAGTCGTCGTTGAGCCAGGCCGCGGCGTCGGGACTTTCCCAACTGCGGTCGATCTCATGCGGCACGCTGGAGGTGCGTTCGATTTCGTGGTCGGCGTGGGCGAGGGCTTCCTCGATCACGACGCTTACAAAAAGGCCGTGGCTTCGCAGAAGGCGCGTCAGATATTCGCGCTTGTTGTTGAGGATGTAGAGGCCGACGTCGCGCGGGACGCGCAGGATGACCTCGCCGCCGCCGCTGAGCGCTTCGAGCTCGACCGCGCGCAAGGCCGCCAGGGCGCTGGATTCCACCGATCGAACGCGCCCGGCGCCGGCGCAATGGGGGCAGACGTGGGTGGTGCCTTCGAGGATGCCAGTGCGTCGACGTTGGCGGCTGATTTCCATCAGGCCGAACGAGGAAATCCGACCCATCTGAATGCGGGCGCGGTCCTGCGCCAGGCAGTCCTTGAGCACCTTCTCGACGGCGCGGTTGTTCTTGCCCTCATCCATGTCGATGAAGTCGATCACGATCAGTCCGGCCAGGTCGCGCAGACGGAGCTGGCGGGCGGTCTCTTCGGCGGCCTCGAGGTTGGTCTTGAGGGCCGTCGCCTCGATGTTGCGTTCCTTGGTCGCCCGGCCTGAGTTCACATCGACCGCGACCAGGGCCTCGGTCTGGTTGATCACCAGATAGCCGCCGGAGCGCAGGGGCACCGTGGCCGAATAGATCTGGGCCAGGTGGTCTTCGATCTTGTGGGCGACGAAAAGCGGCGCCGCGCCACGGTAATATTGGATCTTCTTGGCCTGGGACGGCATCAGCATGCGCATGAAATCGCGCGCTTCGCGGAAGCCCGCTTCGCCCTCGACCCAGATCGCGTCGATATCCTTGTCGTAGAGGTCCCGGATCGCCCGCTTGACCAGATCCTCTTCCTCATAGATCAGCGCCGGGGCCACCGAATGCAGGGTCGTGTCGCGGATGTTGGTCCAGGCGCGCGACAGGTACTCGTAGTCCCGCTTGATCTCGGCCTTGGTCCGCTTGGCGCCGGCGGTGCGAACGATCAGGCCCATGCCTTCCGGGACGTCCAGGTCGGCGACGATGGAGCGCAGACGCTTGCGGTCCGTGACAGTGGTGATCTTCCGGCTGATGCCGCCGCCACGGTCGGTGTTGGGCATCAACACGCAATAGCGACCGGCCAGGGAGAGGTAGGTGGTCAGGGCGGCGCCCTTGTTGCCGCGCTCCTCCTTGACGACCTGCACCAGCATAATCTGCCGGCGCTTGATGACTTCCTGGATCTTGTAGCGGCGCATCAGCCGCCGACGGCGCCGGGCGACCTCTTCGTCCATCTCGTCTTCGTCGTCGCCGCCGAGTTCCTCGGCGCCGTCCTCGCCCAGGCGAGCCGGGGCCGGCAGGTTCGGTTCGTCGTCGTCGGCTTCCGCCTCGCGCAGCAGGGCTTCGCGGTCGGCATGCGGAATTTGATAGTAGTCCGGGTGGATTTCGTTGAACGCCAGAAATCCATGCCGGTTGCCGCCGTATTCGACGAAGGCGGCCTGCAGGCTGGGCTCTACCCTCGTAACCTTGGCCAGGTAGATATTACCACGGAGCTGTTTCTTCGCTCGGCTCTCGAAATCGAAATCTTCTACGCGGTTCCCGTTAAGGACGACGACCCGGGTCTCTTCCGGGTGGGCCGCGTCTATCAGCATTTTCTTTGACATGAATTGGATCTCCGGGGCGACTCGCGGATCCAGGATCCGGGCGCCAGCTGCGGGCGCGCGCGCACGAGACGTCTTCATCCGCATGGCCGCGGCTAGCGGCGGCGAGAGGGGACAAAATCGGAGCGAAGGCGGCGCTGCCCATGGTTGTTCTCAAGGTCGCGCTCGCGAAAACGGAGGCGCGGGTAGGATGACGCGTCCACGCCAAAACGGCGCTGGCCCGACGCAGGGGGCGCGCACCTTCGCTGAAGTCGTGATGACAGCGCGTGCGCGTCCGCACCCTATGTGAACCTTACCGGAAAGGAAAGGCGCGGTTTGTCGCCGCCGGATTCTGGCGGCCTATCCGGGCCGGGACCGGCGTCTTAACGATTTGTGCACGTCCCCTGGGCGACAATGAAGGCTGTATTTCAATCTGGGAAACCTCGGCCGCATGCGCCCGTCCCGCCAAATGGCCGGTTGTTCTTGGCGGATCGGCGCGATCCTCGCGGCCGCCCTTTGCCTGGTAGCCGCCGCACCGTCCGGCGCGGCGGTCCGCCCGGCCTCCTTGGCCAGTCTGGGCGGCATCGGCTTGGCCGGCGTCCGATTCGGCGGCGACTCGACGATCACGCGCATGGTGCTGGATCTTGACGCCTCCGTCGTCGGTCGGGTCGTCGCCGAGGAAAGCACACCGTCTCGCCTGGTGATCGCGCTTCCGACCCTGCTGTCGACCGGTCCTTTGGGTGGTCGGGGGCAAGGCCTGGTCGCCCATTGGAGCCTTCGCGATGAGGGCAGGGGCGCCCGCCTGGTTCTTGAGGTCGCGCCCGGTGCACAGGCGGTCCGACGATTCGTGATTCCACCCGCCCAGGAAGGCGGTAGCTGGCGCTATGTCATCGACATCCAGACCGGCGATCCCCTCGCCGTCCTGGCGTCGGCGGAGCCACGACCGAGACCCACCCATCCGGCCACGGCCCAGACGCCAGCGCCGGCGCCGGCGCCGACCCTCTCCATCACCAGGGTTGCGGCGTCACCGGACATCGCCGCGGGCGCCTCCCCGGCGATCGTGAACACGGCGCCGCTGTCCTGGTTATCGACCCCGACCATCGCTCCGGCTGTTCTCGCGGCGGCCGCGCCGTCCCGAGGCATCGCCGCCATGACCTCGCCTCGCCAGATGGCCGTCGTCCTGAAAACGCCCGCTCGCCCCGGCGGGAGTCCCGGGACGAAAGTCATTGTCGTGGACGCTGGCCACGGCGGCCATGATCCTGGCGCGCGCAGTCTGGTGCGCAACGAAAAGGACGTCACCCTGGCGGCCGCCTTGGCGCTAAAGGGGCGACTTGAGAAGCTCGGGCGCTATAAGGTCGTTCTCACGCGAGACACCGATGTCTTCATTGCGCTGGAAGACCGTGTTCGCATCGCACGCAAGGCCGGCGCGGACCTGTTCATCTCGCTGCACGCCGATTCCGCGGGATCCGACCCAACGCCGCACGGGGCCAGCATCTACACCCTGTCCGACAGCGGCCAGCAGCGCGTGAACTACGTGCTTGGCCCGCACGAGTGGTTCGCCAATGCCGGAGGTCGCCGCTCCGACCCGGGGGTGCGTCAGATTCTGCTCGACCTGACGCAGCGGAGCACCCGCAACCGTTCCTCGCAGTTCGCGAGCCTGCTGATCAATCACATCAGCAACCGGGTCGACCTGTTGCCTCGCAGCCACCGCGACGCGGGCTACTTCGTGCTGCTGGCGCCCGATGTTCCGGCGGTTCTTCTGGAAATGGGCTTCATCACCAATCCTTCAGATGAGATGCGACTGACCGACCCGGCTCAACGGGAGACCCTCATGGGCGGGGTCGCCGACGCGATCGACGCCTACTTCTCCGGCGAGACCCGGCTCGCGGCCGGTTGACGCCGCGCTCCGTTGGCGCGCCAGCCGAAGGTTGCTAGAGGACGTTCAGGCGGAGAGGTTGCTCCGCGGAGGTCCGCCTGTCTTGCATGCCTTGAGTCGAAGGATCGTCGCGGCGGGCGTCGCCGTCCTGGCCGCCGGCGCCGTGGCGGGGCTGTGCGCGGCCATCTATGCGGCCGAGGTTTTCCGCCAATTGCCCAGCGCCGCGGAACTGGCCGACTATCATCCCCCGACGGCCACGCGCGTCTACGCCTGGGACGGCACGCTGATCGGCGAGTTCTCCAAGGTCCGCCGCATATTCGTCCCCTACGACCAGATTCCGCCGCGGCTGGCCTACGCGTTCCTGGCGGCCGAGGACCACAATTTCTTCAGCCACGGGGGTGTCGATGTTGGCGGCGTCTCGCGGGCGATGGTCAAGGATGTGTTCAACATCCTCCAGGGCCGCAGACCCGAGGGCGGCTCGACCATCACTCAGCAGGTGGCCAAGAACATTTCGCTGAGCAGTCGGGTCTCGGTCGCCCGCAAGCTGAAGGAAGCGTTGCTGGCCACCCGGCTTGAAGAAACCCTCAGCAAGACACAGATCCTTGAGCTCTATCTGAACGAGATCTGGCTCGGTTACCGATCGTTCGGGGTCGGCGCCGCCGCCTACAACTATTTCGGCAAGTCGATTTCGCAGCTGACCCTGGCGCAATGCGCCTATCTGGCCGCGCTGCCCAAGGGACCCGACAACTACCAGCCCGTCGGTCACAAGGCCGCGGCGATCCGTCGTCGGAATCTGATCCTCCGCGACATGGCGGACCTGGGATGGGTGTCGCGGACCGAGGCGGTCGCGGCGATGAAGGAGGATCTGCGCGTCGAGGCGGCGCCGACCCGCACCAAGTACCATGACGCCGACTATTTCGTGGATGAGGCCCATAAGCAGGCCCAGCAGATGAAGTCGGTCGGGGCCGACCTTAACCAGGGCGGCTACTATGTCCGCACCACCCTCGATCCGCGATTGCAAACGGCCGCTCGGATCGCCCTGATGGACGGTCTTGAAACCTATGACCACCGCCACGGCTGGCGGGGCGCCTGGGGTCACGTGGCGAACGCGCCTGGCTGGCAGTCAGCGACCCTTGCCCACGCCCCCCCCGCTGAGAGGAAGGCCTGGCTTTCGGCCCTGGTGATCGAAGCCCAGAGGAACCGGGTGAGGGTCCAGACGGCGGCCGACAATATTGTCGGACAGATCACGCCTGGCGACATGGCCTGGGCCCGCGCCGGCAAGGGGCTGGCCGTGGGCGACCTGGTGTTCGTCGAATCGGCGGCGTCCGGCGGCTTCCGCCTTCGCCAGACACCCCAGGTCAATGGGGCGTTGGTGGCGATGGACCCTCAGAGCGGTCGGGTCCTGGCGATGGTCGGCGGCTACAGCTTCTCCCTGTCCAAGTTCAACCGGGCGACCCAGGCGTTCCGGCAGCCCGGCTCGTCGTTCAAGCCGTTCGTCTACGCCACCGCGCTCGAAAGCGGACAGTTCACCCCGGCCAGTATCGTGGTCGATGGCCCGATCAGCTTGCCGGGCTTTGGCGGCCAGACCTGGAGCCCGGAAAACTACGAACACGATTTCAACGGTCCGCTGATCTTCCGGCGGGGGCTGGAGCTGTCTCTCAACACCATGACCGTGCGCATCGCCATGCAGGTGGGCATGTCTCGGATCGTCGACACGGCCAAACGCTTCGGGATCGTCGACCGGATGGAGCCGGTGCTGCCGATGGCGCTCGGGGCGGGGGAGACCACGCCCTACCGGATGACCGCCGCCTACGCAGCCCTGGTCAATGGGGGGCGGAAGGTGTCGCCACATCTGATCGAGCTGGTGGAGAACCGGTCGGGTGAAATGCTCTACCAGGCGGATTCCCGGGCCTGCACCGGCTGCGCCGCGGCGTTCTCTGGTGGTGACGGACCCGAACCACAACCCGCCGGCGCCCAGTTGATCGACCCGATCACCGCCTATCAGATCGACACCATGCTTGAGGGTGTCGCCCTTCGCGGCACCGCCGCCGCGGCCCACGCGGCCCTGGGCCGGCCTGTAGGCGGCAAGACCGGCACGACCAACGACTTCCGCAGCGCCTGGTTCATGGGCTTCACGCCCCAGATTGTCGTCGGCGTGTTCGTAGGGTTCGACGACAACCGCTCGCTCGGCAAGGGCGAGACCGGGGCCGTCGCGGCGCTGCCGATCTTCATCGAATTCATGAGCGAGGCGGTTAAGGGCCTGCCCCCGGTCGAGCTGAAGGCGCCGGCCACCGCCACCTTCGCCCAGGTGGGACCAAACCGCGAAGCCTTCCGCCCCGGGACCGAGCCGCGGGTGGTCGCGCCGACCGACGAGACCGTTCCCATTGACGCCCTGGTCACGCCTACGCCTACGCCGCCGCCGCCGCCGGGCCAGGCTTTGCCGCAGCCGCCCAAGGCCGTCCGCCCGCCCAAGGCGCCCGACGACCTCAACGGCCTCTACTGACACTAGCAATTGCGGCCGGGGCGCGGTATCCGGCGCGCCCCCGGTCCGCGTTGGACCGGCAGGCGAGGCGTTTTCTCATGCGTGCGGATATCGAAGCTCTGGCGACCGGTATCGAGCAGTCCGTCGGGCTGCTCAGGAGGCGTCTTTGAATGGGAACCTGCCTTAAGAAAACTCGACGAATATAACGCCCGGGTCGAGGATCCGAAGTTCTGGGACAATGCCGAAGCGGCCCAGGCGCTGATGCGGGAACGGACCCAGCTGTCGACCAAGATCGACGCGGTTCACCGCCTGCAGACCGAACTCAGCGACGCCCTGGAATTCGCCGAGATGGCCCAGGCCGAGGGCGACGACGCCTCCCTCGACGACGTGGCTGCTCAGCTGTCGACCCTGAAGACCTTTGCCGCCAAGGCCGAACTCGAAGCCCTGCTGTCCGGCGAGGCCGACGGGGCCGACGCTTACCTGGAAGTCAATTCGGGGGCCGGCGGCACCGAATCCACCGACTGGGCGGCGATGCTGCTGCGGATGTACACCCGGTGGGCCAACGCCCACGACATGACGGTGGAGTTCATCGAGGAGACCGATGGCGAGCAGGTCGGCATCAAGTCGGCCACCATCAAGATCAGCGGAACCAACGCCTATGGCTGGCTGAAGACCGAGGCCGGGGTTCACCGCCTGGTGCGCATCTCGCCTTTCGACGCCGCCGCCAAGCGCCACACCAGTTTCGCTTCGATCTGGGTCTATCCGGTGGTGGACGACACCATTCAGATCGACATCAACCCCACCGACGTGCGCACCGACACCTACCGGGCCAGCGGCTCCGGCGGCCAGCACGTCAACAAGACCGACTCGGCCGTGCGCCTCACCCATATCCCTTCGGGCATCGTGGTCGCTTGCCAGAACCAGCGCTCACAACACCAGAACCGCGACCAGGCCTGGAAGATGCTGCGCGCCCGCCTCTACGAGGCCGAACTCCAGCGCCGGGAGGCCGCCGCCCAGGCCGTGGCCGACGCCAAGACCGACATCGGCTGGGGCCACCAGATCCGATCCTACGTCCTGCAACCCTACCAGATGGTCAAGGATCTGCGGACCAACTTCGAGACCTCCGACACAGGCGGGGTTCTCGACGGCGATCTCGACCGCTTCATGGGCGCGTCGCTGGCCCAGCGGGTTGGCGTGACACGGGACGCGGGGGCGGAATAGCCGCCCTTGAAGGCTGCGAGGAAGGACGTCGTCATTTACCGGACGAACTTCACCAGCACGCGCTGGCCGACCAGGAACGGCGCGCCGTCCGCGCTGACGACCACCTCGACCACCCGCTCGTCGGTGCGTTCGGAGGGATCGTCCGACTGCAGTTTGCGGGCGCCGAACAGAGCGGCCTGACGCAGGACTCTTCCGGGGTAGGTTTTGGACTGGTCCGACTCGGGTGTGATCCGAACCGTCTGGCCGAGACTGACCGAAGGCAGCGCGGTCTCGGTGACCTCGGCGCGGACAATGCGCGCGGTCGCCGGCTCAAGATCGAACATCGGCGTGACGTTCAGCGTCGAGGCGCCGGCGCCAGGATTGGCGTACCGACGCACGATCACGCCATCGACCGGCGCGCGGACGATGGTCTGTTCGAGCCGGTAGCGGGCCTCGGCCAGCTGGGTCTCGGCCACCGCCACCGCCGCCTGCTCGGCGGCCAACGAGGCCTGGGCCGTGGCGATGGCGTCGGCCGACTGATCGATCTGCTGGCCCGACACCACGCCGCCGAGAGCGGCGAGGCGTCCCTGTTCGCGCCGGGCGGCGGCGATCTGCACCTGCGTCACGCCAAAGGCGGCGCGGGCCTGGCCGAGGGCTGCCTCGGCGGTGCGCACCGCCAGGCGCGGAGCGTCGTCCTCCTGGCGGGCAAGAACCTGGCCCTTGGAGACATGATCTCCCTCCAGCACCGTCACGTCCCGGACGATTCCCGCCGCGCGGGCGGCGACCTGAATGATGCCGCCCTCGACGTCCGCCTTGCCCTCGGCGACGGCGACATAGGGTGTCTGGGTCTTGCCGCCTGGCGCCGTCGATGGGGCGCCCTTTGCGTGACTGGCGTTCAGCAGCACGGCGGCGACGCCGGCCGTGGCGACGACAGCGACCGCTGGAATCCACAGCACGGGACGACGAATCAGGCTGGTCATCAGTGGGAAACTCCGGCGGGCGTCGCATCGTCGAGGATGCGGCCGTCTTCGATGTGGATGATCCGGTCGGCGAAGGCCTCAAGGCGGGGATCGTGGGTGACGCAGATCACCGCGGCGTTGTGCTCGACCGCGGCCCGGCGCAGCAGGCGGATGACGATCTGGCCATTCTCGCCATCCAGCGCCGAGGTTGGCTCGTCGGCGAACAGCAGGGCGGGGCGCTTGGCGATCGCCCGGGCGATGGCGATACGCTGCTTTTCGCCACCCGAGAGCTCGCTGGGCCTCTGATTCATCCGCGGCTTCAGACCGACTTCGTCCAGGGCCTCGACGGCCGTCCGATGGGCCTCGGATTTGGACAGACCCTGGTATTTCAGCACGGTCGTCACCTGCTGCAGGGCGGTCAGGGCCGGAAACAGGTTGAAGCCTTGGAAGATGAAACCGCAGTGCTGCAGGCGGAAGCGGTCGATCTTCCCGGCGCCGCGGCCCCACAGATCTTCGCCCATGGCGCTGACCGTGCCTTCGTCGGGCTTCAGCAGACCGGACAATGCGGCGATCAGGGTCGATTTGCCCGAGCCGGAGGGGCCCATCACCATGGTCACGTCACCATGGCGGGCGGTGAAATCGACGCCCTTGAGCACCGAGACGACATTGCGACCGGTCTTGAAGCGTTTCACCACCCCGGTCGCGGTCAGGGCCAGGGCGTGCGGCGCGTTGGCGGGAGGCGCGCTCATCGCAGCAGATCCGCCGGTTGGCTGTGTTTGAGGACGCCCATCGCCAAGGCCCCGGACAGCACCGCGATGACCATCAACATGACGGCGACCATCAAGGCGGGTTGGGGACGGATCACCAGGGGCAGGCCAGCCCCGGCGGCCAGAAGGGTCGTCAGCCAGGTCAACAGCAGGGCCACGCCAATCCCGGCGACTCCCGCCCAGAACGACAGCTCCATCACGATCAGACGCAGGGACCCCATGGAAATTCCCAACGCCCGCAGAGAGGCGAATTCACGGATGTTCGACAGGATGGCCCCGCGCAGCGTCTGGGAGGTGATGCCCACCCCGATCAAGGCGGCCATGATCGTCAGGAACACCAGCAGCACCCCGATGATCTGCTGCGACATCACCGCGTTCTCATTGGCGCGATTGAATTCCTTTGCCGTCCAGGCGCGATAGGCGCCGTGGGCGCTGGCGTTGAGCTCGCCGCGGACCTGATCGGCGAGGGCGGGGTTATCGATGCGAACCATCAGCGGCCCCGTGTCGCTGTTTCCGCCGCCCCCGCCCCGGCGCAGCCGTCGGACCGTGTCGCGGCTCGCCACGATCGTGGGTTGTTCGATGCTCTGGTAATTGTGCAGGATCGCCCGCACCCGCACCGCATGGCCGTTGACCGACGCCTTGTCGTTCAGCTTGACGCCCAGGGCCGCCAGGGTCGAGGCGTCGACGGCGATGGCGCCCGGTTCCATCAGCGCGATCCGCTGCTCGTCGGTGTAGTCCACCGGCAAGGTCACCGCGTCCGGTATGGGGTCGACGGCCCAGACGTTGACGAACTTCTGAACCTGATGGCCACCGGGACCGGAGGCGTTCACCCACTCGCCGAATGTCTCGTCGAGGCTGCGCACCTCGGTGACGTGGGGATTGATAAAGATCTGTGGCTGCACCCGGGCCGGCAGGCTGGCGTTGGAATTGACCATGCTCGCGGCCTTGGCCGGCAGAATGAAGATGTCGGCGCGGGAGCGTTCGGTGGTCGCGAAATCGGAGTGGATGATGCCGGTGAACAGGCCGAGCATCACCAGCACCATCATCCCGGAGAAAGCCAGGGCGACCACGGCGGCCATGTAGCGGCGCCATTCGTAGATCAGGGTGGCCAGGGCGAGGGACATTCAGACGCCCCCGGCGCCGAGGCCGGCGCTGGCAAATCCCCAGCCGCCGCCAAGAGCCTTGTAGGTCCGCACGGCCCGGCGAAGGGTGTCGGTCCGCTCGGCGGTCAGATCCGAGCGCACCGAACGCCAGGCCTGTTCAGCGCTCAGCATCGCGGTCAGGTCATCCAATCCCTGGGCGTAGCGGCGGTGGGCGCCGTCATAGGCCAGTCTGGCCCGCGCCTCGCCGTCGATCAGCAGGCGGGTGGCCTGTTCTCCGGCGGCCAGGTCGGTGAGGGCCGCCTGCGCTTCGCCGTAGGCCGTGCGCACCACCTTCTCGTAGGTCAGCGCCGCCTGACGCGCGCGGGCGTCTTCGGCCCTGGCCTCGTCCAGCAGCCTGGGGATATCCAGCGTCGGCGCCGTCACGCTCGCGCCCATCGACCACAGCCCGGCGGTTGTCGTCTGCTGGGCGGTGATCAGGGTGGTCGGGGGAATGAAGGACACGCCGGGCGCCGATGTGCTCGACAGGCCCAGAGCCGGCAGCAAGGTGACGGTCGGAAAAACCGCCAGATGGGCCAGCCGCGCGGCGCCGAGTTCGCCCTTGAGTCGATATTCGGCTTCGCGGATGTCCGGTCGCCGGGCCAGCAGTTCGGCCGGCAGGACCCGAGGCGGGGCCGGAGGGGCAGGCGGGACGGCGGCCGCGTCGATCGCCAACGAACCGGACAGATCGTGTCCGACCAGGATCAGCAGTTGCTGGCGGCTGTCGACCAGTCTGGCCTGGAGGTCCGCGGCCCGGGCCTGGGCCTGGGCGAGTTGCCCGGCCACGCGGTCGATATCGTCGGCCGGGGCCGCGCCGGCGGCGGCCTTTCGCCGGGTGAGGGTCAGCAGGTCGTCCTCGATCCGCGCCGTCTGGCGGGCGTCCTCGAGCTGCATTGCCAGCCCGCGGGCCTGGAACCAGGTGTCGGCGACGTCGGCGGCCAGGCTGGCGCGCCCGCCCTCGATGTTGAACCGCGCCCGCGCGGCGTCGGCGTCCGCGATGCGGCGCGTGATAGCCAAGCGCCCGAACAAATCCACCTCCCAGGACACCGCGAACTTGCCCGACGCCGCGTCGGTGACGCCGGTGGAGGAACTGAGATCGTTTTCACCACCGCCAAGGCCGTAGGACGCCTGGTGGCTGGCGGCTCCGGCAATCGAACCGGTTGGCAGAGTCCGAGCGCGCTGGGCCAGGCGGGCGGCGCGCGCCTCGTCGATCCGAGCGGCGAGGATGCGGGCGTCGGACGAGGTTCGGGCCGCTTCGTCCTCCAGCACGTCGAGCGCCGGATCGTTGAAAAGCCGCCACCACTGGTCAAGCGCGGCCGGTGCGAGGGCGGCGGCGTCTGCGTCAAGGGGATAGGCGGCGGGCAGCGCGATCGCGGGCTGCGGCGCGTTTTCACGCGGCCGCGCCTCCGCCAGCGCGGGCAGGGCGAGAGCGCCGATCAGCCACGCCGTCAGTAATTTCCGGCGCGTTTCCAATGCGGTATGGTTTGCCGTCAACGCCGAACGTCCCCGCCTCGAGCCCGGATGCGCTCCGGAAACACGATCCAAGGTCCCTCAAGACCCGGCGGCACCATTGGCGGCGACGGCGCGACCGCGCCAGTTAATTAACCGTCATGGTCGAGTGTCCGACGACCTAGGCGACAGCGACAGCGACAGCGACGGCGACGGGGGCGGCCGGCAGAGCCGGCGGGTCCCGCGTCAACCTCTGGCTGCGACCCTCGAAGCGGGCTCCTGAGTCCATTGTCAGGTGGTCGTGGGTGATGTCGCCTTCGACGCGGGCGGTGGCGTAGAGGCGGATATGGCGGGCGGTGATCGAGCCGGTCACCGCGCCGCGCAGTTCCACCGCTTCCGCCGTCACCGCGCCCTCGATCCGACCGCTTTCCCCCACTGACAGCCGCGAAACTGACACATCGCCACGGATCACGCAGTCCACCTGCAGCTCGCCATCGCCAGTCAGGTTGCCCTCGATGGTGATGGCGTCGGTGATCAGCGACGCGACCTGGGCGGCCCGGCGCGCGCCATCCGCTCCCGGGATCGTCGCCGAGGCGCGGGAACCGCCCTCGGACCTAGCTTGCTTGTTGAACATAGTCCCCCGCCTTCAGGAATCGTTGCGGATCCAGCGGACGGCCGTCCCTCCAGACCTCGTAGTGCAGATGCGGTCCCGTCGACCGGCCCGTGGAGCCGATCGCGCCGATCCGCTGGTGAACGGTCACCTTCTGTCCGACACCCACAGCGATCGTTCCAAGGTGGGCGAAACGGGTCACGAAGCCACGGTCGTGGGTGATTTCGACGGTGTCGCCATAGCCGCTGCGGGCGCCGGCGAACGACACCACCCCCGGAGCGGTGGCGTAGACCGGGGTCATTCGCGGGCGCGGGAAATCCAGGCCGGGGTGGAAGGCGGCGTGGCCGGTGATCGGGTCGCGGCGGATGCCGAATCCGCTCGATTGGCCCATGTCGGCGGTCGGCCGGGCGAGCGGCAGGGCCGACGAGGCGCTGGCCAGGGCGCGCAGTTCGGCGACATCGCGGGCGGCCGTGACAATGGGACCGGCGGCGTCGGCGCGGACGCCGCGCAAGGCGTCGACCGCGCGCGGATCGTTTGGGTCGATGAGGGGGCCGCCCTGTCCGCCGCTGACCTTGGGAGCCACGCTGTCGGGGCTGACCCCGGCGAGGTTCAGCGTGGTCCGCAGATGGTCCGCCCCGGTTCGGGCGAGGGTGTCGACTGCGGCGATAAGTCGCGCGTCGTGGCTGGCCAACTGGTGGGCGTTCGCGGCCTCGACGCGTCTGGCCTGCTCATGGCTGGCGTAGGCGGCCACCGCGGCGACGGCCATGCCGAGGGTCGCGAAGGTGATCCACACGATGACGCCCAGGGCCGTTCCCGCCAGCAGAAGCTGCTGTCCCGTGGTCAAAACCACCCCGCGAACCTCTCCGGCGGCGCGAATATAGATATGGCGTTCGGGAAACGGCGCTTCGATACGGCGTCGCATCCGCGCCAGTCTGGCAGAGATCATCTGTGCGGAATCCCACGGAAGCGATGCCCGCCATATGCCCGACAGCCGTCGCGTCGCACAATCGGACGTGGCGTCGCGCCCCGCCGCCGCGCCGCGGCCGACCTGGATTCAGAGCGCCTTGGCGGCCGCCAGGACCTCGGCCGCGTGACCGGGCACCTTCACTTTTCGCCACACCCGGCTCACGACGCCCGCGCCGTCGATCAGGAACGTCGACCGGTCGATGCCCATGTATTTGCGGCCATACATGCTTTTTTCGACCCAAACGCCGTAGCCCTCGACGACGGCGCCGTCCGGGTCCGAGCCGAGTGGAAAATTGAGGTCGTACTTGGTCTTGAACCGCAGGTGACTCGCCACCGAATCCTTGGAAACGCCGACGATCACGGCGCCGGCGGCGGCGAAATCGGCGCTCGCTTCGGCGAAGGCCTTCGCTTCGTTGGTGCAGCCGCTGGTGTCGTCCTTGGGGTAGAAATACAGCACCAGCGTCTTGCCCTTGAAGTCGCCTAGGGCGACCCGGCCGCTGTCGGCGGCCATATCGAAGTCAGGCGCCAAGTCGCCGGCTTTCAGGTCGATGGTCATGGCTCGTGTCCTTTCAGAACGGATTCAGGTGACAACAAGACGCTTGCGCGCGTTGCCCTTGCGGAGTTCCGCTTCCCGGCCCGCGAGGCTGACCAGGGCGTTGGCGTCGGCGACCTTTACCCCGTCGATACGGAACGCCCCGCCGGCGATCTGCCGTCGGGCGTCGCCGTTGGAGGCGGCGAAGCCGGCGGCGATCATCAAGGCAAGGTTGGACATGGCGCCCACGGTCTCCGCCGACAACTCGACCGTCGGCAAGTCCTGGGACAGCGTGCCTTCCTCGAACGCCGCTCGAGCGGCGCCCGCCGCGGTGTCGGCGGCCTCGCGTCCATGCAGCATCGTCGTGGCCTCGTTGGCCAGGACCTTCTTGGCCTCGTTGATCTCGGCGCCGCCGAGCGCTTCCAGCCGTGCGATCTCATCCAGCGACAGGTCGGTGAACAGGCGCAGGAATCGGCCGACATCGGCGTCCTCGGTGTTGCGCCAGAACTGCCAGTAGTCGTAGGCGCTTCGCATCTCGGCGTTGAGCCACACGGCGCCATCGACGGTCTTGCCCATCTTCACGCCCGACGCCGTGGTCACCAGAGGCGCCGTGACGCCGAACGCCTGCCGGCTTTCGAGGCGACGGATCAGGTCGATCCCGTTGACAATGTTGCCCCACTGCTCCGAGCCGCCGAACTGCAACGTGCAGTTCCAGCGCCGGTTGAGCTCAAGGAAATCCGCCGACTGCATCAGCATGTAGTTGAATTCGAGGAAGGTCAGCGGCTGCTCGTTCTCGAGCCGGTTACGGACGAACTCGAGGGTCAGCATCTTGTTTATGGTGAAGTGGACGCCGTAGTCGCGCAGGAATTCGATGTAGCCGAGCTTTTCAAGCCAGTCGGCGTTGTTGACCATCACCGCGTCGGTAGGACCCTCGCCGAAGCGCAGGAACGGCGCGAAGGCCTTTAAGATCCCCTTCAGATTGGTTGCGATCACCGCGTCGGTGAGCATCGGCCGCTGGGTCGCCTTGTCCGAGGGATCGCCGACCTTGGTGGTGCCGCCGCCCATCAGCACGATCGGCCTGTGGCCGGTCTGTTGCAGGCGCCGAAGGGTCATGATCTGAACCAGGCTGCCGACGTGCAGGCTGGCCGCGGTGGCGTCAAAGCCGATGTAGGCCGAGATCGGCCCTGTCAGGGCGGCGGCGTCCAGGCCCTCAAGGTCGGTGGCCTGATAGACATGGCCGCGCTCCAGCAGGATGCGCACGAGATCCGAGCGAGGTTTGAACGTTTCGATCAGGTTCTGGGAGGACATGGACGGCTCCTTGACGGGGTCTGAGGTCGGAGACCGTCATCCGTGATGAGCCGCCGCCGACCGATGGGCGGCGGACGTGACTGTCTGGCCGCTCGCGCTAGTAGGGCGAGCGGTAATAGCGGCGGGCGAGATTGGCGCGCGGGGTCATGACGGCTAGCTACCGGGCCTTGGCCATGGCAGTCAAGGCGGCGATGAAAGTCCTCGGCTTCATGACCGGCACCTCCCTCGACGCGGTCGACATGGCCGTGCTCGACACCGACGGCGAGGCCATCCTGGCGTTCGGCCCGGCCGGGGAGCGCAAGCTCGATCCCGCCGTCCGCGCGCTGGTGGAGGCGGCCATCGTCGCCGGCCGGTCCTGGCCGTGGGGCGCGCCGCCACCGGCCGAATTCGAAATCGCCGCGACCGCCATCGCCGACCAGCATCTGCTCGCCGCCGGCGAATTCCTGGCCGAATCCGGGGTCTCCCTCACAGAAATGGACCTGGTCGGCGTCCACGGCCAGACCGTGCTGCACGAGCCGCCCCTGCCGACACGGCCCGCAGGACGAACGGTCCAGCTTATCGACGCCGGACGTGTGGCCCGCGGCCTGGGCCTGCCCGTGGCCTATGACTTCCGCACCGCCGATGTCTCGGCGGGAGGGCAAGGGGCGCCGCTGGCCCCGATCTACCACAGGGCTCTGGTTCGCTGGTCAGGGCTCGATGGCCCGGTGGCTGTCCTGAACCTGGGTGGGGTGGGCAATGTCACGCTGGTGACGCCTTCCGGCGAGCTGGAGGCCTGGGACACCGGCCCGGCCAACGGCATGATCGACCTGTGGGTACAGGCCCACAGCGGCGCCCGCTGCGACGTCGACGGCGCCCTGGCCCGGGCCGGTCGGGTCGATGAGGCGATTGTCGCCGCCTACCTCGACCATCCCTATTTTCGCGCCCGGGGGCCGAAGTCCCTCGACCGCTTCGACTTCTCGATCGAGCCGGTGTCGGGTCTGACGCTGGCGGATGGCGCCGCCACGCTTACGGCATTCGCCGCCTCGGCCGTCGCGCTCGCGCTGCGGGGACTCGGCGTCGCGCCGTCCCGTCTGATCGTCTGTGGCGGCGGTCGCCGCAATCCGGTGCTGATGCGGGCCATCGCCGCGCGTGTCCCCATGCCGGTCGTGACCGCCGAGGCGGTGGGATGGCGAGGTGACGCCATCGAGGCGGAGGCCTTCGCCTATCTGGCCGCGCGCAACGTGACCGGTTTGCCGATCTCCTTCCCCGGAACGACAGGCGTTCCCGTCGCCATGACCGGCGGGCGGCTCGCCGCGCCCTGACTACCAGTCAAGTTCCGACAACAGGGCGGCGTAGACTCCGATCCCGTCCCATAGCGCGCCGAGGCGCAGGTTCTCGTTCTCCGCGTGCTGATTGTCGTCGAAGTTGGCGATGCTCACTCCCACCATCGGCGCCCTGAGCCCCCTGACAATCACGTCCAGCCCGGAACTCGCCCCAACCATCGGGACCTTCAGAACCGGCGCTCCCTGTTCCCGTGAAATCGTGTCGGTGACAGCGCGGGAGGCGGGCCCGTCCATGTCCGTCTTCACGGCGGCGGAGCCGCCCGGATCCCAAGACACGCGCACGATCCGGGGATGAGCCAGCCGTGTGGCGAGGTCCGGTGGCGCGTCGACGACGAACCAGCCGAGCGTTGTCAGACCGGCCGAGAACAGGGTTCGCACACGGTCGGGCGTCTCGTCGGGCACGATGCGGAAGTCGAGCGACGCCTCGGCGGTGGTGGCGATGGCGTTGGCGGCGTTGGGTCCGCTGTCGCCGACATGGATCGACCGCACGTTCAGCGTGGGCCGGAAATAGCTGTCGTCGAGTCTCTGATCGGTGATCGGAGCGGCGATGCCCAGATCGCGCGCCAACCCCGCCTCGACCGGCGGCAGAGCGGCGAGGGCGGCCGTCTCGGAAGCCGTGGGCGGGCGGACGTCGTCATAGAAACCGGGGATGCCAATTTCGCCGTTTTCCTGCCGAAGGGCGGCGATCAGGTGGGCGATCTCCACCGCCGGACTGGGCGCCCAGCTGCCGTAGTGGCCATCGTGCAACGGTCTGAGCGCGCCATAGACGGTCAGGGTCAGGCCGATCACCCCGCGCGAGCCGAAGTTGACCTGTTGGCGACCGCTCTGGTGCATTGGCCCGTCGCCCATGATGATCAGATCGGTCTTCAGCAGGGCGGCGTTGGCGTCGATGATCGCCCCGAGATGGGGCGAACCCTGTTCCTCCTCGCCTTCGTAGAACAGCTTGATGTTCACCGATGGCTTGATCCCCTTGGCCCGCAAGGCGTCGACCGCCGTCAACAGCGCCTCGATCGAGGCCTTGTCGTCGCCGGAGGCCCTTGCGTAGAGCCGCCAGGCGGGATCGAGCGGTGTCGGGGCGGCGCGCCAGTCCACGATAGAGGCCCCTTGACCCAAGGGGCCGGTGCGCATCACGGGCGTGAAGGGCGGCGAGGCCCAACCCCTCTGGCCCACCGGCTGGCCGTCATAGTGAGCATAGTACAGGACCGTTCTGCGGGCGCCCGGCGTTTTCAATTCGGCATAGACGGTTGGCGGCGTGCCAGCGCCGGCTGACAGGATTCGGGTCACGAAACCCCGCGCCCGCAGCAGGTCCATCAGATGGTCGGCGTTGCGCTCCACGTCGGGGATGGTCGTGGCGACGTCGGGCATGGCCAGGAAGTCCGTGAACTCGCTCAGGATCGCCGTCTCGTGGCCGGCGCGCCAGGTGTCGGCGGCGGTCCTGGCTGGATCCGGCGCCGCATGCGCCGAGGCGGCGGCGACCAGGAGCAGTCCTGCGATCAGGGCGCGCAGATGGGACATGATGGTCTGGATCCTTTCACGGCTCGCGCCCCGGACGCAGGGCAGCCACGATCCCTTCGGCGAGGGGGCTTTCAAACAGGGAGTCGACGGGCGTCGCCAGCCGTCGGCGCCAGTTGGGCCGTTCGCGGTCGGTGCCAGGCAGGTTGACCGCGACGCGTTCGCCGGCGAGGTCTTCGACCTGGGCTACGGCGAGCATCGCCGGCGAGGCGGCGACAAAGGCGTGCAGCGCCGCGGCGACGTTGGCCGGGAGGCGCCCGTCCGGCGGCGCGCCGTGGTCGACCAGACCCTCGGCGACCAGAGCGTTGTCCAGCGCCGCCTTGTCGTCGGTTCGCTCCGTCCGGGCAGCGTCGGCGACCGAGTCGGTGATCAAGCCCAGCGACTGCCGCTCATCGATGTCGATACCGTCCCACCACCCGGCCAGTGGCGGCAGATCGTGGGTGGAAACGCAGGCCCAGGCTTCGCGCGGGTAGTCCGTTGGCGGTTTGAAGCCCCGACCTGCGCGCTCGAAAGGCAATACCCGGTAGCTCAGCACGCCGGCCCGGGACAGGGTTTCCCGGAACCCCTCCGGCACGGTGCCGAGATCTTCGCCGATGATCAGACAGGCCGCCCGCTGGCTCTCCAGCGCGAGGACGTTCAGCAGGTCGCCGAACGGGTAGTCGACATAGGCCCCGTCCATCGCCTCGGCGCCGTCTGGAATCCAGAACTGCCGCGCCAGGCCCATCACATGGTCGATCCGCAACGCGCCCGCGTGGCGCATGTTGACGGCCAGCAGGTCCGCCTGGTGGCGATAGCCGTTGGCGCGCAGGCGGTGGGGATCGAAGGGCGGCAGGCCCCAGACCTGGCCTTGGGGACCGAACGGGTCGGGCGGGGCTCCGATGGACACCCCTGGCGCGACAAGGTCGCCGTCAGCCCAGAGTTCCGCGCCGTCCGGCGCCGCGCCCAGGGCCAGATCGCGGCAGATCCCCAGGCTGAGCCCCGACCCGCGCCGCGCCGCGTCGGCCAGCTGCAGATCGCAAAGCCATTGAAGATATTGGTGGAATTCGACCCGGTCGGCGTGCGCCGCCGCGAACGTCGAGGTTGCCTCGCTGTCAGGGCGTTGAAGCGCGCGCGGCCACTCCCGCCAGCCGACCCCGGGCCGCGTCTCGGCGATCGCCTGGAAAGTCGCGAACCGCCGCAGCCGCTCGCCGCCGACGCGCGTGAAATCCGCCAAGCCGGGGTCGACTGGCCGTTCCGCGAAACGCGCCTCCAGGCTCCGTGATTTTCGCGCCCAGACCGCCGGGTAGTCGATCATCCGGGCTGGCTGTGACGGCGTCGGTGGTGGGATGTCCGTGTCGCGCGCCGCCTCGACGTCCAGGTAGATCGGATCGAGGAACCGTCGGTCGGAGGGATAGTAGGGGCTGGCCCGCTCGCGATCGGCGGGGAACAGGGCGTGGAAGGGATTGACCCCCAGCACCGCGCCGCCCCGTGCGGCGGTGGCCGCGGCCAGGTCTCCCAGCGTGGTGAAGTCGCCGATCCCCTGGTCGCCTTGCCGGGCGAGGCTGTAGAGCTGCGCCGACAATCCCCACAGGCGCCGTCCGTCGGCCAGGGCTTCTGGCCTGTGACAGGCTGGCGGGGCGATCGTCAGTCGGCAGTCGTGGGCGGGATCGTCCTCCCGCCACAGGCGGTAGCGGCCCGGCTGCGCTGGCGGCAGCCGTACCGCCAACCCGCGGGTCTCGGCCCCGTCGCGGGCCCGGATCGCCATGTCCACGCCATGTCCAGCGGCGGCCCGGACGCGTCGAACCTGTCCGGCCTCGTCCTCCATCATCAGCCAGGTTCGTGGCGGCGCCGCGGCTCCGGAAAAAATAACCGTCACCGCCTCGTCCGTTCGGCCCGTAAGGGCGAAGGGCAGCGGGCGGCGGTCTTGGCTTTCCGAGAGCCGGCGCAGCGAGTCGCGGGCGGTGTCGGTCGTCGGCGCGTCCAGCCCCATCGCCGCAAGCAGCGCCTTGAGGGTGTCAGCCGGCGCGACATGCGCGACACCGTCGGCCGCCCGCCACGCCGGCCTTATGCCCGCCGCCGCGGCCAGCTTGGCCAGGGCCGCGTCGCTCACGCCTTTCGGTCGGCGGGCCGGGGCCGGAGACTCGACCAGCAGCGCCACCGATCGCGCCGCCATGGAGAGGGCCTCCCCCTCGACCGTGAAGACGCGAGCCGGATCGGCGCTGTCGGCCTCGAGCCGCCAGGTGAAACCGTCGCGCGGCTCGGGCAAGGCGATCTCCACGGGCGCGGGCCCGCGATGCAGCGCCACCACGACCCGGTCAAGCCCGGCCCCGGCCGGTTCGGCGAGCGCCATCACCAGGGTCTCGCCTTGGAGGTCGTCCCACTCGGCGGGACGCAGGGCTTCGCCCGAGTCCGTTCGCCATTCGACATCCGGCAACGCCGCGGGGCCCGGCGCGCCGGTGAGGAAGCGATCGGCGCGCAACGCCGGGTGGTCGCGTCTCAGGGCCAGAAGGCGCCGGGTGAAATCGGTCAGGCCGCCGTCGGGGGCCGCCCAGTCGAGCCAGCCCGTCGCGTTGTCCTGGGCGTAGGCGTTGTTGTTGCCGCCCTGGGTGCGACCGGTTTCCGCGCCCATCGACAGCATCGGGGCGCCGCGCGACAGCAGCAGGGTGGCCAGCAGCGCCCTCTGGTCGGCCCGTCGCGCGGCGATGATCGTCGGATCGGCCGTTGGTCCCTCGACCCCATTGTTCCAGGACCGGTTGTCGTCGGCGCCATCGCGGTTGTCCTCGCCGTTGGCCGAGTTGGACTTGCGACGGAAGGCGACCAGGTCGGCGAGGGTGAAGCCGTCGTGGGCGACGATGAAGTTGACGCTCCGCGACGGACGGCGACCCGCGAACAGATCTTCCGAGCCGGCCAGGCGGCGGGCCAATTCGCCCCGGCTGATGGGATCTCCGCGCCAGAAGCCGCGGACGGTGTCGCGATAGCGGTCGTTCCATTCGCCCCAGGCCGCCGGGAACCGGCCGATCTGGTAGCCGCCCGGGCCGCAATCCCAGGGTTCGGCGATCAGCTTCAACGGGCGCAGTTCGGGATCCTGGTCGATGGCTGCCAGCAGCGGGGCGGCGGGGTCGAATCCCTGTGGTCGGCGGCCCATCACCGTGGCGAGGTCGAAACGGAAGCCGTGCACGCCGCCCAGGCGTCGCCACGCGCGCAGGCTGTCCATCGCCAGCCGCAACCCCGGCGCCCGGTCGAGGGCCAGGATCGACCCCGTGCCAGCGTCGTTAACATAGACGGCGGGATCGTCCGGTTCGAGGCGGTAGTAGGCGGCGTTGTCCAGGCCCCGCAGGCTGACCGTCGGCCCGAAGGCGTCGCCTTCGCCGCTGTGGTTGAGCACGACGTCGATGAGGGTCTCGATGCCCGCCGCCGCCAGGGCGTCGACCGCCGCGCGGACCTCGGCCCAGCCGCCTGGCGCGAGCCGAGGGTCGGGAGCCATCAGCGCCACGGGGTTGTAGCCCCAGGCGTTGGTCAGGCCCAGCGCCGCCAGATGGGGCTCGTCGATCCAGGCCGCCGCCGGCATCAACTCCAGGCAGGTGACCCCCAGAGCCGCCAGATGGGCGATGGCGGCGGGGTGGCCGAGCCCGGCGAAGGTCCCGCGCAGGGCGGGGGGGATGTCGGGATGCAGGCGGGTGAAGCCACGGACGCTGGCCTCGTAGATCACCATCTCGCCCCAGGCGATCACGGGCGGGGGGGCGGGCGTTCCGGGAAGATCGCCGGCCGCGCGGATCACGGCCTTGGGCAGGATGGCCGCGCTATCGACGCCTTGAGGTTGCGCCAGCAGAGCGGCGTCGAAGGCGAACGAGCGGTCCAGTTCGAGGGCGTAGGGATCGACCAGAAGCTTGTCGGCATCGAACCTTTGGCCCCTGGCTGGATCGAAGGGGCCGTGGGCGCGCAGGCCGTAGCGGGCGCCGGCGGCGACGCCAGGGATCAGGCCATGGAACACCGGACCGGTCCGGCCGGGAAGGCTGTGCCGGGTCGTCTCGACCTGCCCGGTTTCGTCGAACAGGCACACCTCGATGGCGACGGCGGAGGCCGACCAGACCGCGAAATTGACGCCTGCCGCGTTGACGCTGGCGCCCAGAGGTTCGGGCGATCCTTCACGCACGGTCGCCCCTGGAGTCATCTCAGCCGCCGCGTTCGGCGATCACGGCGCGGTAGAGTTCGGCGTAGCGGCGCGCGGGCGCTCGCCAGGAGACATCCGTGGCCATGCCGTTCGCCTGAACCTGCTTCCAGATGGCCCTGTCCCGCCGCAGCCGCGCGGTCCGCCGGATGGCGCTTTCCAGCATCGGCCCGTTCACCGGAGCGAACTGCACGCCGGTCGCCACGCCGGCGGCGAGGGCCATGGGGCTGGCGTCGATCACCGTGTCCGCGAGTCCGCCGACACGGGCCACAACCGGTACGGCGCCGTACCGCAGGGCGCAGAGCTGGGTGAGGCCGCACGGCTCGAATCGCGAGGGGACCAGCAGGGCGTCGGCGCCGGCCTGAATGCGATGGGCGGTCGCTTCATCGTAACCGATAATGCAGCCGATCCGCCCCGGGTGGGCGCGGGCCGCGTCGGCGAACCCCCGTTGCAGCCCATCGTCCCCAGCCCCGAGCAGCGCCAGCTGGCCGCCCTCGGCGATCAGGGCGGGCAGGGCCTCAAGCAGCAGATCCAGGCCCTTCTGCCAGCTCAGACGACTTACGACGCCGAACACGGTGGCGTCGGGATCCGGCTCCAACCTGAACCGGTGTTGAAGGTCGGCGCGGTCGGCCGTGCGGCCGGCCAGGTTTTCCGCCTCGTAGGGGGCCGCGATCAGCGGATCGGCGGCGGGGTTCCACACCGCCGTGTCGACGCCATTGAGGATGCCGGTCAGGCGGTCGGCCCGGCCGCGCAGCAGACCCTCGAGACCCATCCCGCCGTCGGCCGTGCAGATTTCCGCGGCGTAGGAGGGGGAGACGGTCGTCAGCCTGTCCGACAGCCGCAGCCCCGCCTTCAGGAAGCCGATACCGCCGTAGTACTCGACGCCGTCCGGCGTGAAGGATTGGGGCGGCAGGCCCAGGTCGTCGAGCAGCGCCGCGTCGAACTGTCCCTGGAACGCCAGATTGTGGACGCTCATCACCGTTCCGGGGCGCGGCCCGCCATCGTAGTGCAGATAGGCCGCCGTCAATCCGGCCTGCCAGTCGTGGGCATGGACGATGTCGGGCCGGTAGCCCGTCGCCCCTCCCAGGCCGATGTCCGCGCCGACCCTGGCCAGAGCGGCGAAGCGTTGCGGGTTGTCGCGCCAGTCCTTGCCCCCCTCGTCCGCATAGGGGCTGCCTGGCCGGGCGTAGAGGTGTGGCGCATCAAGGATGAACAGACGAAGGCCCGACGCCGTGGCCGACCTCAGCCGCGCCGGGCCGCCGAACAGATGCTCATAGGCCCTCACCGTTCGCGCGCCCTTCACGGCGGCCGTGACGGCGGGGTAACCAGGGATCAGGGTGCGCACCGCCACCCCATGCTCCGCCAGGGCGCCGGGCAGGGCGCCGGCCACGTCCGCCAACCCGCCGGTCTTGATCAGCGGATAGATTTCGGAGGCGACGGCGAGGACCTCGATCGTCTTCATGCGGTAAGGACCGTCATGCGTCGCCCCCCGTCATGTCTAAAGCGCGTCGATCATCTTCTGGGTGATAAGGCAGACGCCGCCCTCGGAACGCCGGAAACGTCTGGCGTCCAGATAGGGGTCCTCGCCGACGATCAGCCCCTCGGGAATCTTGACGCCCCGGTCGACGATGACGTTGCGCAGCCGCGCCGACCGTCCGATCTTGGCGTTGGGCAGGACCACGGTAAGCTCCAGATGGGCGTAGGAATTGACCCGCACGTTGCTGAACAGCAGCGACCGCCAGATTGTCGCGCCGGACACCACACAGCCGCCGGACACCAGCGACGCCACCGCCGAGCCCCGCCGGCCCGGGTGGTCGTGGACGAACTTCGCCGGGGCGTTCATCTCGCTGTAGGTCCACACCGGCCAGGCCCGATCGTAGATGTCGAGATCGGGCACCACGTCGGTCAGGTCGATGTTGGCGGCGAAATAGCTGTCAATGGTGCCCACGTCCCGCCAATAGGCCGGCGCGGTCGGCGTGGCGCGGATGCAGGAGCGGCTGTAGGGGTGCGCCACGGCTTTGGCGTCCCTCACCAGCCTGGGAATGATGTCCTTGCCGAAGTCGTGTGAGGACAGCGGGTCGGCGGCGTCCCGTCTAAGCTCTGCGGCCAGAAACGTCAGGTCGAAGACATAGATGCCCATGCTCGCCAGGCAGGTGTCGGGACGGCCGGCCATGGCCGGCGGATCGGCGGGTTTTTCAAGAAAATCGGTGATCAGGTCGTCGGCGTCCACCGCCATCACCCCAAAGCCCGACGCGTCCTTCTTCGGCACTTCTATACAGGCCACAGTTACATCGGCGCCCTGTGAGACATGCTGGTGCAGCATGGGTTCGAAGTCCATCTTGTAGATGTGGTCGCCCGCCATCACGATGATGAACCGCGGCGCATAATCCTCGATGATGTCGAGGTTCTGAAACACGGCATCGGCCGTGCCCAGGTACCAGTTTTCCTCGGACACCCGCTGGCTGGCCGGCAGAATGTCGAAGCTTTCATTGCGTTCCGGCCGGAAGAAACTCCATCCGTGCTGCAGGTGTCGGATCAGGCTGTGGGCCTTGTACTGCGTCGCCACGGCGATCCGGCGGATCCCCGAGTTGAGGGCGTTGGACAGGGCGAAGTCGATGATACGGAACTTGCCGCCGAAGAACACCGCCGGCTTGGCCCGGATGTCGGTCAATTCCTCAAGCCGGCTGCCGCGCCCGCCGGCGAGGACATAGGCCATGGCCTGACGCGAAAGTGGGGCGCTGTTGGTCGACATGGCCGTCTTTGATTCCGTTGGTGTTCGACGGGTTCAGCTTAGCCGGTTTGGCACCGGATCGAACAGGAAATAGACGGTCGACAGGGGTGGCAAGGTGATCTCGGCCGAAGCCTCGAAACCATGCGAGGGGGCGTCTTCGGCCGCGATGGCGCCGAGATTGCCAAGGCCAGAGCCGCCGTAGCTCGTGGCGTCGGAATTGAAGATTTCCCGCCAGCGTCCGGCGTGAGGCAGGCCCAACCGATAGCCGAACCGCGGCTCGGGGGTGAAGTTGCAGACCACCGCCACCGGCGGCGCGTCCGCCCCGCCGAACCGCAGCCAGGCGGCGACCGACTGCTGGGCGTCGTCGACGACGATCCAGCGGAAACCTTCGCCCTCGCAGTCCCGCGCGTGCAGCGCCGGAATCCGGCGGTGGAGGGCGTTGAGGTCGCGCACGGTCGCCTGCACGCCGGCATGGGCGGGGTCGGCCAGCAGGCCCCAGTCGAGTTCGGCGGCGAAGTTCCACTCCCGGCGCTGGGCGAATTCCTGGCCCATGAACAGCAGTGTCTTGCCTGGATAGCCCCACATGAAGCCGTAATAGGCCCGCACCCCCGCGAACTGCCGCCAGACGTCGCCGGGCATCCGCGACAGCACCGTGCCCTTGCCGTGCACCACTTCGTCGTGGCTGAGCGGCAGGACGAAGTTCTCGCTGAAGGCGTACATCAGCCCGAAGGTCAGCTTGTCGTGATGGTACTTCCGATGGATCGGGTCGAGCGACATGTAGTCGAGGGTGTCGTTCATCCACCCCATGTTCCACTTCAGGTCGAAGCCCAGGCCGCCAACATGGACCGGCAGGGTGACGCCCGGCCAGCTGGTCGATTCCTCGGCGATGGTCACGCCGCCGGGGCCAAGACCATGGGTGAGCACATTGAGCGCCTTGAGAAACCCTTCCGCCTCGCGGTTCTCCCGCCCGCCCTGGGCGTTGGCCGTCCACTGGCCGGCCTCGCGCGAATAGTCGAGGTAGAGCATTGAGGCCACCGCATCGACCCGCAGCGCGTCGATGTGGAACACCTCCAGCCAGTACAGGGCGTTGGCCAGCAGGAAGTTCACCACCTCGCGGCGGCCGAAGTCGTAGATGGCGGTGTTCCAGTCGGGATGGAAACCCTTGCGCGGGTCGGCGTACTCATAGAGCGCCTCGCCGTCGAAATGGGCCAGGCCATGAGGATCGACCGGGAAGTGGGCCGGCACCCAGTCCATGATCACCGCCAGCCCGGCGTTGTGCGCGCGGTCGATCAGCCGGGCGAATCCCGCCGGATCGCCGAACCGGCGTGTCGGGGCGAACAGGCCGATCGGCTGATAGCCCCAGGAGTCGTCGAGGGGATGCTCGTTGACCGGCATCAGCTCCAGATGGGTGAAGCCCATGTCGACGGCGTAGGGGACCAGGGAGTCGGCGATGGCGTCGTAGGTCAGAAACGCGCCGTCGGCGCCGCGACGCCAGGAGCTCAGATGCACCTCCAGGATCGACATCGGCGCCCGCCGCGGATCGGTGGCCCTGGCCCGGGCGCGGAAGTCCTGGTCGGTCCAGACGAAGCGGTCGATCCGCGCCACCACCGAGGCGGTGGACGGGCGCAGCTCAGCGGCGAATCCGAACGGATCGGCCTTCAGCGGCAGAGGGACGTCGCCCCGGCGCGGCAGAATCTCATATTTGTAGACCGCCCCCTCTGACAGCCCGGGCGCGAACAGCTCCCACACCCCGCTGTCGACCCGCTTGCGCATCGGGTGGCGGCGGCCGTCCCAGGCGTTGAAGTCCCCGACCACCGACACCCGACGGGCGTTGGGGGCCCAAACCGCGAAGAACACGCCGTCGCGGCCCTCGTGCGGCATCGGATGGGCGCCGAGCTTGTCGAACAGTCGGCGGTGGGCGCCTTCCACCAGCAGGTGGTCGTCCAGCGGCCCGAGCACCGGGCCGAACCGGAAGGGGTCCTCCACCACCCAGTCGCCGTCGGCGTTGGCGGCGAACAGGCGATAGGCGTCGTGCGGCGCGGCGCCGGGGATCAGGCCTTCGAACACCCCGTCCGCGTGCAGCCTGTCCAGCATCACCCTCCAGCCGGCGTGATCGGCCCGGGCCTCGAGACGCTCGGCGCCGGGAATGAGGGCGCGAAGGACCAGTCCGTCGCCAACAACATGCGGACCGAGCACGGAAAAGGGATCGCCGTGCTGTCCGCGCGCGAGGGTGTTCGCCTCGTCCGCGCCGAGCCGCCAGCCGTTCGGCGATCCTGTTTTCAAGCTTTCAACACCGGAACTCCCCAGATGTCCTCGGCATACTCCCGAATCGCCCGATCCGACGAGAACCAACCCATGTTGGCGACATTCATGATAGACGACCGCCGCCAGGCCGCCTGATCCTTCCACTTTTCCGACACCGCCGCCTGGGCCTCGGCGTAGGCGGCGAAATCGGGCAGCACCATGAAATGGTCGTGGTCGACCAGGCCGGCGATGAAGTCGCGGTACAGCGTCGGGTCGGATGGCGAGAACACCCCCGAACTGATCTGTTCCAGCACCTGGGCCAGCATCGGCGAGCCGTCGACGATGTCGCGGGCGTTGATGCCCGTGCGACGCCGCGCCTCGACCTCGTCCGCCTTCAGGCCGAAGATGAAGATGTTGTCGTCGCCGACCCGTTCCTTCATCTCGACATTGGCCCCGTCGAGGGTGCCGATGGTCAGGGCGCCGTTCAGGGCCAGCTTCATATTGCCCGTGCCCGAGGCCTCCATGCCGGCGGTGGAGATCTGCTCGGACAGGTCGGACGCCGGGATGATCGCCTCGGCCAGGGACACATTGTAGTTGGGCAGGAACACCACCTTCAGCTGGCCGCGCAGCGTCGGGTCGCCGTTGACCACCTGGGCCACGTCGTTGATCAGCTTGATGATCAGCTTGGCGTTGCGATAGCTGGCCGCCGCCTTGCCAGCGAAGATCTTGACCCTCGGAGTCCAGTTGCGCGTCGGCTGCGCCCGCATGGCGTCATAGAGCGCCACCGTCTCCAGGATGTTCAGCAACTGGCGCTTGTATTCATGGATGCGTTTGATCTGGGTGTCGAACAGGGAGTCCGGGTCGACCCTGATGTGCAGCCGGTCGGAGATCAGCCGGGCGAGGGCGACCTTGTGATCGTGCTTGATCACCGCCACCCGCTCCTGAACGCCAGCGTCGTCGGCGTAGGCGGCGAAGTCGGCCAGGGCCATCGGATCGTCCAGCACCTTGCCGCCGACGGTCTCGGCCAGCAGCCGCGTCAGCCCCGGATTGGCCTCCATCAGCCAGCGCCGGAAGGTGATGCCGTTGGTCTTGTTGACGATGCGGTCGGGATAGATCCGGTTGAAGGTGGCGAACACCGTCTGGCGCATCAGCTCGGTGTGTAGGGCCGACACGCCATTGACCTTGTGGGCGCCGATGAAACTGAGCCAGCCCATCCGCACCTTGCGGCCGGAGGACTCGTCGATCAGCGACACCACCCCCACCTCGTCCTCGGTGATCCGCCCGTCGGCCTTCAGCGCGTCGAGATGCAGGGCGTTGATCAGGTAGATGATCTGCATGTGGCGCGGCAGCAGCCGCTCCATCAGCGGCACCCCCCAATGTTCCAGCGCCTCCGGCAGCAGGGTGTGGTTGGTGTAGGAGAACACCGCCTGGGTGATCGTCCAGGCCTCCGCCCAGGGCAGCCGGTGGACGTCCACCAGCAGCCGCATCAGTTCGGGAATGGCGATGGCCGGGTGGGTGTCGTTGAGCTGGACGGCCACATGGTCGGCGAGGTTCCGCACGTCGCCGTCGAACTGCTCCATGTGCCGGCGCAGGATGTCCTGCAGGGCGGCCGAGGAGAAGAAATACTCCTGGCGAAGGCGCAGTTCCTCGCCGGCCGGTGACTCGTCGCTGGGGTAGAGCACCTGGGAAATCGCCTGGGCCCGGGACTGGGCTTCGAGGGCGCCGAGGTGGTCGCCACGGTTGAACGCCTCGAGGCCCAGCGGATCGGGGGCCCGCGCCGACCACAGGCGCAGGGTGTTGACGTGCTTGCCGCGCCAGCCGACCACCGGCGTGTCATAGGCCAGGGCCTCGACCACCTCGGCCGGCCGCCAGCGGTAGCGCCCGATGCCGACGTCGTCCTCCTTATGGTCGACCTGGCCGCCGAAGCCGATGTGGAACAGCACTTCGGGCCGCTCGAACTCCCAGGGGTTGCCGGACGCCAGCCAGTTTTCCGGCGCCTCGATCTGCCAGCCGTCCTTGATGTGCTGGCGGAACAGGCCGTGGTCATAGCGGATGCCGTAGCCGTGGGCGGCGATGCCCAGCGTGGCCATGCTCTCCATGAAACAGGCGGCCAGCCGGCCCAGGCCGCCGTTGCCCAACGCCGCGTCCGGTTCGATGGCGCGCAGCCGCTCCAGATCGACGCCCAGCTCGGCCAGGGCCGCGCGCATCGTCTCGGTGAGCTCAAGGTTGTTGAGGGAATCCGCCAGCAGCCGGCCGATCAGAAACTCCATCGACAGGTAGTAAACGCGTTTGCGCTTCTGGTCGTAGATCTCCCGCGTCGAACGGAACCAGCGGTCGACGATGCGGTCGCGGACGGTCAGGGCGGTGGCGACGAACCAGTCGTGGTTGCTGGCGACGATCGGGTCCTTGCCCACGGCATAGGCCAGCTTGGCGACCAGGGCGCGGCGCAGGGCGACGACGTCCTCGTCCTCCGACGGCAGGGCGATCCGGGAGCGGACGTTGGCGGGCGCGGTTCGGGAAGGGGGCGAGGTCATGCCGCGAGGCTAGGCCAAGGGGAGGGGCGAGGTCTACTGTTCGCTTCCGTCCCGCGGGCGCAATCGCCCGGCGCCTAGCGATTGACCAGGGTGTTCACGCGCTGGCTGGCCCTCTCCCGAACCCGCCTGTAGGCTTCGGCCAAACAGAAGATCAGGGGAGACCGCCGCCATGACCATCGACGACGCCACGGGCCTCGACGCCACCTTCATCGGCCGCCCGTCGGCCACCGCCCCGCGCATCCAGGCCGGCGGCCATCCCTGCCAGGGGATCTACTGGACCGCCGCCGGCGCCCGCCCGAAGGTCGCCGTCATTGCCACCCACTACAATGTCGACTTCTCCGAGCACTACATCGCCCCCTATTTCGCCAAGCGCGGCTTCGGCTTCCTCGGCTGGAACACCCGCTTCCGCGGCGCCGAGGACCTGTTCCTGCTCGAACACGCCCTGATCGACATCGAGGTCGGCATGCGCTGGCTGCGCGAGAAGGCCGGCGTCGAACAGGTGGTGATCCTCGGCAACTCCGGCGGTGGCTCGCTGATGGGCGCCTTCCAGGGCGAGGCCATCGCCCCGACCCTGGCCAACAATCTCAAAGGCCCCGGCCGCGACGTCCTTTCGAACCTCTCCAAGGCCGATCTCTACATCTCGCTCAACGCCCACACCGGCCGGCCCGAGGTGCTGACCGACTGGATGGACGCCTCGGTGATCGACGAAAACGACCCGGTCGCCACCGACCCCGAGCTCGACCCGTTCAGCGCGCGCAACGCGCCGCCCTACACGCCAGAGTTCATCGACCGCTACCGCGCCGCCCAGCGCGCCCGCAACCAGCGCATCACCGACTGGGCCAAGGCCGAGCTCGCCCGCCTCAACGCCGCCGGCGTGCCCGACAGGATCTTCCCGATGTTCCGCTGCTGGGGCGACCTGCGCTGCATGGACCCGTCGATCGACCCCTCCGACCGCGCCCCGCGCCAGTGCTATCGCGGCGATCCGGCCATCGCCAACCGCAGCCCCAGCATCGGCCGCGCCAACACCCTGCGCACCTGGCTGTCGATGTGGAGCCTGGAGACCTCGAAGTGCCAGGGCGAGCCGCACCTGCGCAAGTTCGACACCCCCGCCCTGGTGGTCCAGTCCCTGGCCGACACCGGCGTCTTCCCCAGCGACGCG
>CAIQDO010000169.1 GCA_903870555.1 uncultured Caulobacteraceae bacterium | reverse complement strand
GGCGGGCGCCGTCGCGCATCGTCCGCAGCCGCGCCGCCGTCACCGCGCCCAGGCTCGTCAGCACCGGGCGGAAGAAGGCGCAGGGGTGGGCTTTCAGCGACAGGCTGGTGGTGCGGTAGTCCTCGGCGACATGGGCGGGCAGGGGCATGGCCGGCAGGGTGACGCGGGCCTCGGCCGGCGGGCCCATCAGCGCCAAGAGCGGGGCTTCGGTTTCGACCCTGGCCTCCGGGGCAAGACCCTTCACCGCCCATAGGCCGGCCCGGCGATCCAGCCCCAGCGACCGCAGGGCGTCGGCCTCGGCCAGGCGCTCCAGGGTCTGGCGCGACAGATCGCCCCGCGCCGCCAGGTCGCCCAGGGTCCGCGCGCCGGCCTCCCGCGCCGCGATCAGCCGTAGCGCCTCCTCCTGGCGCAGGCCGGAGATCATCCGCAGGCCGAGGCGGAGCGGGCGGAGGGCAGGGAGGCGGGACCGCGCCACCGCCTCCCCCTCCAACCCGCAATCCCACCCGCTCAGCATGACGTCCGCCGGCAGCACCGTCACCCCGTGCTCGCGGGCGTCGCGGACCAGTTGGGCGGGCTGGTAGAAGCCCATCGGCTGGCTGTTGAGCATGGCGGCGCAGAACACGTCCGGACGGCGCCATTTGATCCAGGCCGAGACATAGACCAGCTTGGCGAAGCTGATGGCGTGGCTCTCGGGGAAACCGTAGGAGCCGAAACCCTCGATCTGGCGAAAGCACCGCTGGGCGAAATCGGCGTCGTAGCCCCGGCGAGTCATGCCCTCGATGAACTTGACGCCATAGACCCCGACGCCGCCGGTCTGGCGGAAGGTCGCCATCGACCGGCGCAGGCCGTTGGCCTCCTCGGGCGTGAACTTCGCCGCCTCGATCGCCAGGCGCATCGCCTGCTCCTGAAACAGCGGCACCCCCAGGGTCTTGCCCAGCACCGCTTCCAGCTCATTGGCGGGGCCGTGCTCGGGCGAGGGGGCGGGGAAGTCCACCGCCTCGGTTCCCTCGCGCCGGCGCAGATAGGGGTGGACCATGTCGCCCTGGATCGGCCCGGGCCGGACGATCGCCACCTCGATCACCAGATCGTAGAATTCGCGCGGCTTCATCCGCGGCAGCATCGACATCTGCGCCCGACTCTCGACCTGAAACACCCCCACGGAGTCGGCCCGCGACAGCATGGCGTAGACCCCAGGCTCCTCCTCGGGGATGTCGGCCATGTCGGCGATCCCCAGCATGTCCATCGCCCGCTTGATGGCGGTGAGCATGCCCAGGGCCAGCACATCGACCTTCATCAGGCCCAGGTCGTCGATGTCGTCCTTGTCCCATTCGATGAAGGTGCGGTCCTTCATCGCTCCGTTGCCGATCGGCACGGTCTCGTCGAGCCGGCGCTTGGTCAGGATGAAGCCGCCGACATGCTGCGACAGGTGGCGGGGAAAGCTGAGCAGCTCTCCCGCCAGGGCCGTGGCCCGGCGGATCTCCGGGGCGTCGGGATCGAGGCCGGCCTGGCGGATGTGGTCGTCGGGCAGGCCGTCGCCCCAGCTGCCCCAAACCGTCCCGGCCAGGGCGGCGGTGACATCCTCGGTCAGGCCAAGCGCCTTGCCCACGTCGCGGATGGCGCTACGCGGGCGGTAGTGGATCACCGTGGCGCAGATCGCCGCCCGCTCGCGGCCATACCGCTGGTAGATATATTGCATCACCTGTTCGCGCCGCTCGTGCTCGAAATCCACGTCGATATCGGGCGGCTCGTTGCGCTCGCGGGAGATGAAGCGGGCG
>CAIQDO010000168.1 GCA_903870555.1 uncultured Caulobacteraceae bacterium | reverse complement strand
TGAACGCCTCGCCGGCCCCCTGATCGACCGCATCCGCGCCGACCTGGCCAGGGCCAAGGGACCGTCCGTGGTTCTGGCCGCCGGCTCATGATACTCGCCGCCCTCGTGGCCGCGGCCGGCCTTTGGACGGCGCCGGCGGCGGCATCGGTATTGGACGACTGCCGCGGGCCGCTGTGCGGCGCCCGCGCCCTGACGCCCTATTTCGACGCCCTCCAGGCGCGCGGGGCGCTGGACGGGGCGCCGCCTGTGCATATCCTGCAGATCGGCGACAGCCACAGCGCCGGCGACTCCATCACCGGCGCCTGGCGCGACGCCCTGCAGGCCCGCTACGGCTCGGGCGGACGCGGCGTGCTGCCGCCGGGCGATCCCTATTGGGGCTTCATCCCCCACGGCGTGCACATCGACCAGACCGCCGGCTGGCGGGTCGAGGCGACCTTCGGCAAGGCGGCCCCGCCGGCCGACCAGCCAGTGGTGTTCGGCCTGTCGGGCTTCCGCCTGACCTCCGACCAGCCGGGCGCGACCATCGGCCTGACCGCCACGCCGCAGGAGGCGTTCGACCGTCTGATCGTCTGCGCGATCACCGGGCCGGACGCCGGCGGCTATGTCCTGACCCTGGGCGGGGCGGCCCAGACGGTCAGCCTCGCCGCGCCGGCGCCCGGCGTCGACTGCCACAGCTTTTCCGCCGGCGCCCTGACGACGACCGCGGTGCTGTCGACGCAGGGCGGGCCGGTGACGCTGCTGTCCTGGGCCAGCTTCCGGCCGGGCGGGGTGGTGGTGTCCAATCTCGGGGTGGTCGGGGCGCAACTGCGCCACTTCGCCCGAGCGGACAACGCCGCCATGGCCGCCGAGCTGCGCGCCTACGCCCCGGACCTGATCGTGCTGGAGTTCGGCACCAACGAGGCCTTCGGGACCCACTTCGATCCGGCCGCCTATGAGGCGACGGTACGCGAAGAGATCGCCCGGCTGAAGCGGCTGTCGGGCGGGGCGCCGATGCTGATCTTCGGGGCGCCCGACGCGGGCACCGACCGCCGCGAACTGTCCCACAACGCCGAGCCGGCGCCGGGCGATCCCACCGCGGCCGAGGCGGCCAGCGGCGGCTGGTTCCCGCCGCCGGCCCTGTCGGCGATCCGCGCGGCCCAGCGACGGGCGGCGGCGGCCGAGGGCGCCGCCTTCTGGGATTGGGGCGATCGGATGGGCGGGCCGGGCGTGGCCCAGTCCTGGGTGGCGGCCATGCCGCCGCTGATGCGCCACGACCACGTCCACTACACCACCGACGGCGGCGCCGTGGTCGCCCGGCTGCTGCAGGAGGATCTCGACCAGGCGGCCGCCGCCTCAGGGACGCCCTGAGCCGTGCTGTTTCCGACGCTGGTGTTCGGCCTGTTCTTCCTGGTGCTCTTCGCCCTGACCTGGGCCGTCGGCGGGCGCAACGAATGGCGCAAGCTGATCATCCTGGTGGGCAGCTGGATCTTCTATGGCGCCTGGGACTGGCGCTTCGTGCTGCTGCTGATGGTGTCGGCCTGGCTGAACTTCGCCGCCGCCAGCCTGATAGACGCCTCGGCCTCGCCGCGACTGCGACGGGCGATCCTGGCCATCGGCGTCTGCGCCAACCTGACGATCCTGATCATGTTCAAATACTATGGCTTCTTCGTCGGCCAGGCGGCCCAGGCCCTGGCGGCGCTGCACATCCCAGCCGACCTGCCGCTGCTGCAGGTGATCCTGCCGGTGGGGGTGTCGTTCTTCACGTTCCAGGGCATGAGCTATCTGATCGACGTGTCGCGCGGCCGGTGCGCCCGGGCCAGCCTGCTCGATGTGACCCTGCTGATGAGCTTCTTCGCCCACCTCGTGGCGGGGCCGATCGTGCGCGGGGCAGATTTGATTCCGCAGTTCGCGGCCACGCCGAGGATGGACCGGCGGATGGCCAGCGAGGGGCTGCTGCTGATCGTCTGGGGGCTGTTCAAGAAGACGGTGATCGCCTCCCAGCTGGCCACCAACCTGGTGGACCCGGTGTTCCAGGATCCGAGCCGGCACGGCGCCCTGGAGTTGGCGGCGGGCGCCTATGGCTACGCCGCCCAGATCTACTGCGATTTCTCGGCCTACAGCGACATGGCCATCGGCCTCGCGGCCCTGCTCGGCTACCGCTTCCCGCGCAACTTCGACCAGCCCTATCGCGCCGCCTCGCTGCAGGATTTCTGGCGGCGCTGGCACATCAGCCTGTCCAGCTGGCTGAGGGACTATCTCTACATCCCGCTCGGCGGCGGCCGGGGCGGCCTGGCCATGGCCTGCCGCAACTCGATGATCACCATGCTGATCGGCGGCCTGTGGCACGGGGCCTCCTGGACCTTCGTCATCTGGGGCGGGCTCCATGGGACGGTGCTTTGCCTGGAGCGCGTCTGGCGGGCGGTGAAGCCGAAGGCCTGGCCGTCGCTTCCCGGCTGGGTGGGGGTGGTAGTCACCTTCCACATCGTCTGCCTGGGCTGGATCTTCTTCCGCGCCCCGACCTTCGCCGACGCCATCGCCTATCTTGGCGGGCTGGCCGGCGGCCTGACCGCGGGGCTTGGCGCTGTCCCTCTGGTGACGCCGCTGAACGCCGCCCTGATCGTCGTGGGCCTGGCCATCCACGGCCTGCCGCCCCGGCTGCTGGAATCCTGGGCCGCGCGGGTGCGCGCCCTGCCGGCGCCGGCGGTGGGCTTGGGCCTGGCGGCCTGCATCCTGCTGGTGGATTCGCTGCGGCCCGACGGCGTCGCGCCGTTCATCTACTTCCAGTTCTAAGGGGCCGCCGATGACCACCCCGCCCGCCGCCGACAAGCCTCGCTCCGGGGTCGCCTGGACCTCGACCGTGATCGCCGTGGCCGCCCTCTTGCTGTTGCTGACCAACGCCGCGTCGCTGAAGGGCTGGATCGCTCAGCATCCGCCGGACGCCGCCCCGGCGGAGGCGCGGGCGGCGGTCGACGGCTGGTGGGATATCACCTCGAGCCTGGGCCTCACCGCGCCCCGGGCGTCGGTGGAGCGGCTGTGGCGCGGGGCTCAGGCCTTGACCTGGCCCGCGCCGCCGTCAAAGCCGGGCAGGACTCAGCGGTAGAAGATCTGGTCGCCGATCTGGGCGATCCTCTGGTGCTGATGGCTCCAGGCCGGCTTCACATAGGCGGCGTGATAGAACAGGGCGCCGGGCGCCACCTGGGCGAGGCGCTTTTCCTGGGCGACCATGGCCACGGCCACGGCCGTGCGCCAGCGGGCGACATCGCCGTGGGGAACCTTGAACGTGCGCGTCTTGAAGAACTGGCCGGTCTGGTTGACCACGCCGCAGACGCTGGTGGGGAAGGTCGGGCCGCCGCCGGTGCGGTTGAGGATGACCTGCGCCACGGCCAGCTGGCCGGACAGGGCCTGATTGGCGGCCTCATGGTAGACGACCTTGGCCATGCATTCGGTGGTCGGGCCGACATGACGGAGGTGGGCGACGCGCAGCGAAACCATCTGCTGCAAGGCTTCGGGGGTGACCAGCATTTCCGTCGGCGAGGCCACGGCGGGGGTCACAGCGACCGGCGGGGCGGCCTCAATGGTGTCGGCTGAAACCCGCGGCGCGTCGACAGGATTGGCGGCGAAGGCGGCGAGGCCCGCGGCCAGGGCGATCAGGGAAACGCCCAGGACGGCGGTCGAACCCCATTTCTTGACAGTATACAATAATGATCCAATGAATTGCGCTAAGCGGCCATCACGATGGGTCAACAACAAAGACCCGATTGGCTGTACGTCTTATCGCTAAAGGATATCTCCGGACCCAACGCCGCGATCAGAACGCAGGTCCGTCCAGGTGAGAATCAGACAAAGTCGCGCCTCGATTGGCGCATCCAATCCACACACTGGAACGAACCTTATACATCAAAATTGAAGTTTCTCAACCCGGGCCCCGGTCAGGCCCTGTTCGGCGGTCTAGGCCGTTGATTTTCGTGACAGTTTTTCGACGGTCAGGGGGCCGCGGCGTGGGAGTTCGCCCCCTCCACCACGCCCTGCGGGCGCGGTCCCCCTCCCCCGCTTCGCTTCGCTCGCAGGGGAGGATGAAGCTTGTAACCCTCCCCTGCGCGAAGCGCGGGGGAGGGGACCGCCGAAGGCGGTGGAGGGGGCGAATCCCCCTAGACGTCGACCTCGGCGTCGAGGGCGTTTTCCTGGATGAATTCGCGGCGGGGTTCGACCAGGTCGCCCATCAGGCGGGTGAACAGGTCGTCGGCGTCGTCGGCGTGGTCGACCCGGACTTGCAGCAGGGTGCGGGCGTTGTGGTCGAGGGTGGTCTCCCACAGCTGTTCGGGGTTCATCTCGCCCAGGCCCTTGTAGCGCTGGATCGACAGGCCTCGGCGGCCACTTTCGAACACCGCCGACACCAGATCGAGCGGGCCGCGCACCACATGGGTGCGGTCGCGACGTCGGAAAACCGCCGGGCTGGAGAAGGTGTCCGACAGCTTGCTGGCGCGTTCGGCCAGGCGCCGGGCGTCGGCCGAATGGAGCATGGCCTCGTCCAGCACGATCTTCTCGGAGACGCCGCGCTTGACCCGGTGGAAGACATAGCCGCCGCCTTGGGCCGCCTCGCCGGACCAGGGCCCGTCGCCCTCTTCGGCGTAGAGATCCAGGCGGCGCGCGCCCTCGGTCATGTCGTCGGAATTGCCCAGCAGGCCGGCCAGGGCCGACTGCTCGATGGCGAAGGCCGGGGCGCGGGCCGACAGGCGCTCGATGTTGGCCTTGGCCTGACGGGACGTCTGGGTCAGTTCGGCCAGATCGCGGCCGGTCATCCGCTCGCCCGAGGCCAGATCGAGCTCGGCGCCGTCGAGGCCCTCCTCGACCAGGAAGGTCTCCATCTCGGAGTCGTCCTTCAGGTAGCGCGACGACTTGCCCTTGGCGGCTTTGTAGAGCGGCGGCTGGGCGATGTAGAGGTAGCCGCGCTCGATCACCTGCGGCATCTGGCGATAGAAGAAGGTCAGCAGCAGGGTGCGGATGTGGGCGCCGTCGACGTCGGCGTCGGTCATGATGACGATCCGGTGGTAGCGGATCTTCTCGATGTCGAAATCGTCGCGGCCGATGCCCGCGCCCAGGGCGGTGATCAGGGTGCCGATCTGGTCCGAGGCCAGCATCTTGTCGAAGCGGGCGCGCTCGACGTTGAGGATCTTGCCGCGCAGGGGCAGCACGGCCTGGTTCTCGCGGTTGCGCGCCTGTTTGGCCGAGCCGCCGGCGGAATCACCTTCGACGATGAAGATCTCGGACTTGGCCGGGTCGCGTTCCTGGCAGTCGGCGAGCTTGCCGGGCAGGGAGGAGATGTCGAGAGCCGACTTGCGACGCGTCAGGTCACGGGCCTTGCGGGCCGCCTCGCGGGCGGCGGCGGCCTCGCCGATCTTCTGGACGATCTGCCTGGCCTCGTTGGGGTGCTCCTCGAACCACTGGCTGAGGCCCTCGTTGACCAGGCCCTCCACCGCCGGCCGGGCCTCGGACGACACCAGCTTGTCCTTGGTCTGGGACGAGAACTTGGGGTCGGGCAGCTTGATCGACAGCACGCAGGTCAGGCCCTCGCGGGCGTCTTCGCCGGTGACGTTGATCTTCTCGCGCTTGGCCATGCCGGAGGATTCGGCATAGGCGGTGATCACCCGGGTCATGGCCGCGCGGAAGGCCGACAGGTGGGTGCCGCCGTCCTTCTGCGGGATGTTGTTGGTGAAGCACAGCATGGTCTCGTGGTAGCCGTCGTTCCACCACAGGGAGAGGTCGAGCTCGATCTTGTCCTTGCGGCCGCGGATCACCAGCGGGGTCTTCAGCAGCGGCGTCTTGGCCTTGTCGAGGTGACGCACGAAGGCCTCGACGCCGCCCTCGTAGTGGAGCACCTCGTGATAAGGCTCGGCGCCGCGCAGGTCGTGGAAGTTGATCACCACCCCGGAGTTGAGGAACGCCAACTCGCGCAGCCGGTGTTCAAGGGTCTTTCGGTCGAAGTCGATGTGCTCGAACGTGCCGTCGTTCGGGGAGGTCCTCAGCGACGGGAAGAACGTCACCTCGGTGCCGGTGAGGAAGTCGCCGTTCTCCCGCAAAGGCGATTCGCCGGTGACGGCCAGGGGGGTGACGGTGTCGCCGCGCTCGAAGCGCATCTCGTGGCTCTTGCCGCCGCGGTGGACCTTCAGCACCAGCCAGTCGGACAAGGCGTTGACGACGGAGACTCCCACGCCGTGCAGGCCGCCGGAGACCTTGTAGGAGTTCTGGTCGAACTTTCCGCCGGCGTGCAGCTGGGTCATGATCACCTCGGCCGCCGAGACTCCTTCGCCCTCATGGATGTCGGTGGGGATGCCCCGGCCGTCGTCGGTGACGGTCACCGAGCCGTCGGCGTTGAGGATCACCTGGACCTGGGTCGCCCAGCCGGCCAGGGCTTCGTCGATGGCGTTGTCGACCACCTCATAGACCATGTGGTGCAGGCCCGAACCGTCGTCGGTGTCGCCGATATACATGCCCGGCCGTTTGCGCACCGCGTCGAGGCCTTTGAGGACCTTGATCGAGTCGGCGCCGTATTCGGCGGCGGCGGCGTCGGCGGCGACATTGTGGTGGGGCAGGGGGGCGGTCGGCTCGGTCATTCAGTCTTCCAGGACGGTCAGGCGGGAGGCGTCGACGTGGACGCCCATGGCCCGACCCTTGAGGGTTTCGAACAGCGATTCGTCCGTGCCCGTGAGGAAGGCCTGGAGCGACAACGCCTCGATTTCGTCGAAGAGCGCCGCCCTCCGGTGAGGGTCCAGGTGCGCCGCGACTTCGTCCAGCAAGACTATAGGACTTGGCGCGGATTCGACACGTGAAAGTCGCGCGGCCTGGGCCAGCACCAGATTGAGAATCAGCGCCTTCTGCTCGCCGGTTGAGCATTCCCCGGCCGGGCGGCCCTTTTCCAGGTGGATCGCCGCCAGATCACCCCGGTGAGGGCCGGTCAGGGCCCGTCCGGCGGCGCGGTCCCGCGGCCGTCCGGTCTCGAAGGCGGCGGCCAGGCGCCCCTCGATCTCCGTCTCCGTCGCGCCGGCCGCGGCCTCGCGCTCCCAGGGCCCGGTAAGGTCCAGGCCGGCGCGGGGGAAGGGGCGGTCGGCGCGGCGGTCGATCTCCTCGGTCAGGGCGGCGATGGCCGCGGCGCGGGCGATGGCCACCCTGGCCCCGGCGGCGGCCAGGCGCGCCTCCACCGCCTTCAGCCAGACCGTGTCGGGGACATCCTCGGCCAGCAGCCGGCCCCGCTCGCGCAGGGCGCGCTCATAGGCGCCGACATGGGCGGCGTGGATCGGCTCGGCGGCGAACACCAGCCGGTCGAGAAACCGCCGCCGCTCGGCGGCGCCGTCGAGAAACAGGCGGTCCTGTGCCGGGGTCAGCCACATGGGCCGCACACGCCGGGCCATTTCGCCGGGCGGCGCGGTCTCGCCCTCGATGCGCACCAGCCGCCGCGCCGCGCCG
>CAIQDO010000167.1 GCA_903870555.1 uncultured Caulobacteraceae bacterium | reverse complement strand
GGACTCGCCCACGGACCGCTATCTCCGGGTCCGCGAGGCTTCGACGACGCTCGCCGCCCATCTGTCGCCTGAAGACCAGGCCGCCCAGTCGATGCCGGACGCCAGCCCGGTGAAATGGCATCTGGCCCACACCACCTGGTTCTTCGAACAGCTGCTGCTGCGGCCCGCGCCAGGTTACCAACCCGTCGACCCGGCCTACGACGTTTTGTTCAACTCCTACTATGAGAGCCTCGGCCCGCGCGTCGCCCGCCATCAGCGCGGCCTGCTGACGCGCCCGTCGGCGGCGGAGGTGATGGCCTACCGGCGTCGCGTGGACGAGGCGATGATCGCGCTGCTCCAGGGCGGCGGTCCCCTGCCTGGCTCGCACGGCGCCTATCTGTTCGAGCTGGGTCTGCACCACGAGCAGCAGCACCAGGAGCTGATCCTCACCGACCTCCTGCACCTGTTCGCCCAGTCACCTCTGGCGCCGGCCTATGCCCCCCGCACGTCGGCCGGCGTCTCGGCGGCCCACACCCCCCTGACGTTCATCGCCTTCGCGCCGACAGTGCCCGAGATCGGCTGGGGCGGCGGCGGCTTCGCCTTCGACAACGAGGCCCCGCGGCACCCGGTGGCCTTGCGGCCTTTCCGGCTGGCGGACCGCCTGACCACAAACGCGGAGTGGCAGGCGTTCATCGACGACGGCGGCTACCGCCGACCCGAACTTTGGATGGCCGACGGCTGGGCCAGGGCGCAGTCCGAGGGCTGGCGGGCGCCGATGTACTGGCGATCGGCCGAGGACGGCTGGCGGGCGATGAGCCTCGCCGGCGAACAGCCGATCGACCCGGCCGCGCCGGTGACCCATGTCAGCTGGTACGAAGCGGACGCCTACGCGCGCTGGCGCGGCGCGCGCCTGCCCACCGAGGCCGAGTGGGAGGTTGCCTCGGCGACGGTCCCGATCGAAGGCAATCTGGCCCCTTCGCCCGCCCTGCGCCCGCTTCCGGCGGGCCCCGCCACCGGCGGCTTGCGCCAGATGTTCGGCGACGTCTGGGAATGGACCGGCAGCGCCTACGCCGCCTACCCCGGCTTCGAGCCAACCCCCGGCACGGCGTCGGAATACAATGGCAAGTTCATGATCAACCAGATGGTTCTGCGCGGCGGCTCCTTCGCCACGCCGTCCGACCACATCCGCGCCAGCTATCGCAACTTCTTCTATCCCCATCACCGTTGGCAGTTCATGGGCGTTCGTCTGGCCCGGGACGCCGAGCCGGATCTCCGGCCGCCCGCGTCGGACGAGCGCGCCGAATTCCTGGCCGATCTTCAGGACGCCCTGACCCGCACGCCAAAGAGCATCTCGCCGAAATGGTTCTATGACGCGGCCGGTTCGGCGCTGTTCGAGGCCATTACCGACCTGCCGGAATATTACCTGACCCGGAGCGAGACGGCCCTGCTGACCCGGATCGCACCGGAACTCGGCGCCTCGATCCCGGAGGGCGCGGTGCTGGTGGAGTTCGGCAGCGGGGCCAGCGCCAAGACCCGGCTATTGCTCGACGCCGCGCCGCAGCTGTTCGCCTACATGCCCCTCGACATTTCCGAGCACGCCCTGGCGGAAGCGGCCCACCGCATTTCCCGAGATTATCCGGCGCTGAAGGTCGCGCCGGTGGTGGGCGATTTCACCCAGTCGCTGCGCCTTGCCCCCCAGGCCGCCGGACGGCCGCTGGTGGGCTTCTTCCCTGGCTCGACCATCGGCAACTTCACCCCCAACGAGGCGCGCCGGTTCCTGCTGGCGGTCCGCGACCTGCTTGGCCCCGGCGCAACCCTGATCGTCGGGGCCGATCTGGCCAAGTCTCCGGAGATCCTGGAAGCGGCCTATGACGATGCGCAGGGCGTCACGGCGGCGTTCAACAAGAACCTGCTGGTTCGCGCCAACCGGGAACTGGACACCGATTTCGACCTCGCCGCCTTCGATCACCAGGCGCGCTGGAACGCCGCCGACAGCCGGATCGAGATGCATCTGGTCAGCCGCACCGATCAGACGGTCATGGTCGGCGACCGCCGCTACGCCTTCGCCGCCGGCGAGAGCCTGCACACCGAGAACTCGCACAAATACGCCGTCGCCGATCTCGAGGCCCTGGCCGCCGCCGCCGGCTGGCGCGTCAGCCGGCAGTGGACCTCGCCGGCGCCGGAATTCGCTGTGGTCGTGTTCAGGAGCTGAGGGCGAATCCGGGCGGGCGCTCGGCGATGCCCGGCGCACGCGATATGCCGCCAACCGCGACGCGATTGAGGCGCGCTTGCGGGGGCGCGTCCTGCCGGTGAGCGACGCCGTCAAGCGCCGTTGGCGCGCGCTCGCGGGCCGCATCAAGCGCGATACGGGTCATCCGCCTCGGGTCATCGATACCCGCCTGGCGGCGCCGTCTGTTGACGGTCGCGTACCCCTCCGCAGAACAACCGCCACGAGCCCGTCGCTCGACATCGCCTTTTCGAGGGATCAATGACCGGGTCACCCAGAGCGGCGCGGGCGTACTGGACCCCCTACTCCCCCTCGCCCAGCTCCCGGGCTTCCTCGGGCAGCATGATCGGCACGCCGTCGCGGATCGGGTAGGCGAGGCGGGCGCGTCGGCTGACGAGTTCGGCGGCGGCGCGGTTATAGACCAGGGGACCGTGGGTCACGGGGCAGACCAGGATCTCCAGCAGCCTGGGATCGACGTCGGTGTTGGGAACGGTCGGAGCTTGGGCCATCGTCAAGCCTCTACTGCAAGGGACGCGGCTCGTCATCCTCGTCGGCGCCAAAGGCCCCGTCGATTTCCAGCAGCGCGGTAAGGACGCCGCGACGCCCCGACAGGTCCGGTGCTTCGAGGAGGGCCTGTTTCTCAACCGGCGCGAACGGCAGGGCCATGCTCAGGCTGTTGATCAGGGCCGGCTCGGGCGCGGCCTTGACCACATCCCACTCGACCCCGAGGCCACGACCTTCGAGGTACCGGCGCAGCAGCGCCAGGAACGGCGTTCGGTCGAAGGTCTCGTCCGGATCGGCGTCGACGAGGTCGGCCTCGAACGGCGCGAAGTCGGCGTGGACCTGACGGTAGGGTTTCGGCGCGGCGATCTCGTCAACGACGGCGAAACGGCACAGGCCGGTCAAGGCGATCAAATACTTGCCGTCGCCGGTCTCGGAATAGCTGGTGATCCGACCGGCGCAGCCGATTCGCGCCAGGCCCGGTCGGGCGCGGTCACCGGCGCCGCTGGTCTGGATCATGCCGATGATCCGGTCGCCCGCCATGGCGTCGTCGATCATGTTGAGGTAGCGCGGCTCGAAGATCTGCAACGGCAGCAGTCCACCCGGCAGCAGCAGGGCGCCGTCGAGCGGAAACACCGGGATCGTCGCCGGCAGGTCCTTGGCTTTTCTGTAGCCGCCCATGGGCATCGTCGGCGCCTCGCTTTGACGTTCGCCCTAGGCGAACAGAATGGAAGCCATCCTGCGGCGTCCCAGCTTGGCGACGTCGGAGGTCGGCCCCGCCGCCTCGAAGACGGTGAGCAGTTCGGCGCGCGCCGCGCCATCGTTCCACGCGCGATCCCGCGCCAGCAGGTCGAGCAGCTGATCGCAGGCTTCCTGAAGCCTGCCCTTGCCGGCCAGGGCCTTGGCCAGCTCCATCCGCGCCTCGTGATCATCCGGGTTTGCCGCGAGACGGGTCTCGGCCTCGGCGGTGTCCGAGGGGGCCGCGGCGGCCAGGGTCAGGGCCGCGCGGACGCTTTCGAGATCGGCGTTCCTGGCGCTGGCCGGGGCCAGGGCGACGACCTCATTCGCCCGCTCGAGATCGCCGGCGGTCAGATAGCAGCGGGCCAGACCGCCGATGGCGGAGAGATTGTCCGGCTCAAGTTCCAGGGCCTGGGCGTAGGCCTGGGCGGCGCCGCCCATGTCGCCCAGATCGAGGGACTCCTTGGCCACGGCCAGCAGTTCGTCGACTTCCGACGGCGGCGGCTCGCCGATCAGTTTGTCGATGAAGGCCTTCACCTGACTGTCCGGCAGCGCGCCCATGAAGCCGTCGACAGGCTTGCCGTCGGCGAAGGCGTAGACCGTCGGGATCGACTGGACACGCAACTGGCCCGCGTAGACGGGGTTCTTGTCGACGTCGATCTTGACCAGCTTCACCGCGCCCTTGGCCGCCTTGACGGCCTTTTCCAGCGCCGGCGTCAGCTGGCGGCAGGGCCCGCACCAGGTCGCCCAGAAGTCGACGATGACGGGCTGAATCCTGGAGGCCTCGATCACGTCGGCCATGAAGCCGGCGTCCGAGCCTTCCTTGATCAGGTCCGAAGGGGCCGCGCCGGGCAGGGTCTCGCCGATCAGAGCCATGGGTCCGCTACTCTCCAGTTTTTCTCGGTCAGTACATGGTCGCGCGAGGCGAAACGCGCAACGGCGAAGGCGCTCATTAACGCGACGCCTGGCTCACGAAATCGACGACGAGGGGCTCGACGCCGATGGCGGTGAGGAAGGCGCGGAAGCCGACCTGGCTGACGGTGGTGGTGGCGGTGTTGGTCAGGGGGTGGAAGTTCACCTTGTCGGCGCCCGCCAACACGGCGTCGAGAACGAATCGGACGC
>CAIQDO010000166.1 GCA_903870555.1 uncultured Caulobacteraceae bacterium | reverse complement strand
GGTGAATCACGATAGCGCCCCCGTGAAAAGCCCCCTCGCACGGGAATTTGCCCCGCTTACGCAGGGGAGGATTAAGATATTGAAATTGTTATCTTCCCCTGCGAAGCGGGGGAGGGGGACCGCCGGAGGCGGTGGAGGGGGCGTCGCGCCCCCTATTCGTAGTGCAGGGCGTCGATCGGGTTGAGGTTGGCGGCCTTCCTGGCCGGGTAGTAGCCGAAGAACACCCCCACCGCGGCGCTGAACAGGAAGCCGCCGGCTATGGCCGGGACGGAGATCTGGGTGGGCCATTTGGCCAGGGCCGAGATCATCCAGGACACCACCACGCCGAAGACGATGCCGGCGGCGCCGCCTGTGACGCTGAGCAGCACCGATTCGACCAGGAACTGCAGCAGCACCTGCAACCGCCGGGCGCCGATGGCCATGCGGATGCCGATCTCACGGGTGCGCTCGGTGACCGACACCAGCAGGATGTTCATGATGCCGATGCCCCCGACCAGCAGCGAGATGGAGGCGACCGTGGCCAGGAGGGCGCTCATCACCTGGCTGCTGCTGGCCTGGGCCTCGGCGATCTGGCTGAGGTTACGGATGCTGAAGTCGATCGGCTGGCCGGGCTGGATGTGGTGGCGGCGGGACAGGGTGCGGGTCGCCTGGGCGATGGCCGTGTCGACCAGCTCCGGCCCGGCGGCCTGGACATAGATGCTGTTGACCCGGCCGGTCATTCTGGGCGCGATGCCATAGGGGTTGGCGGCCGGGGGATAGTCGGTGGTCACCTGGCTGGTCGAGGCGTTCGGCGAGGCGACGCCGAGCACCTTGCGCTCGGCGGTGGTGAAGGGGATCATCACCAGGTCGTCCTGGTCCTGTCCGAAGCCGGTCTGGCCCTTGCCGGCCAGCAGGCCGACCACCCGCATCGGCACGCCCTTGATCAGGATCACCGCCCCGATCGGGTCCTCTCCAGGGCCGAACAGGTTCTGATAGACTGTCTGGCCGATCAGGCAGACGGTCTCGGCGGCGGCGGTCTGGGCCTCGGTAATGGACGCGCCCTCGGCGATGCGCCAGTTGACGATGTCGAGATAGCTGGGGGTGACGCCCTGGATGGTGGTGGTCCAGTTCTGATCGCCGTATTGCGCCGTGCCCGACGAACGGGCGAGGTAGCTGACGCTGGCCACCGCCGGGTCGTCGCGCAGGATGGTTTCGGCGTCGACAATGGTCAGGCTGGCGGAACTGCCCGCCCCGGACCGGGCCCCCCCTGCGGTATGGGCGCCCGGCTGGACCACCACCATGTTGGCGCCCAGGCTCTCGAGCTGCTTCTTGACCGCGGAAGCGGCGCCATCGCCCACGGCCACCATGGCGATCAGGGCGGCCACGCCGATGAACACCCCCAGCATGGTCAGGACCGAACGGAGCTTGTTGCGGGCCAGGGCCTGGAGGGACGCCGAGACGACCATCGACAGAAAGGCGACCCCCAGCCCCTCGCCTTCCGCCGGCAGGGCCAGCGGCGGCAGGGCGGCTGACGGCGCGGCGGCGCGCGCCTCGTCCGGGTCCTCGGCGGTAGAAACCGCCGTCTGCTTCTGGTCGGAGACGATCTCGCCATCCTTCATCACGATCATCCGATCAGCGTAGGCGCCAATGTCGGCTTCGTGGGTGACCAGGATCACCGTCACGCCCTGCTCGCGGTTGAGCTTGCGGATGATGTCCATGATCTCGTGCGAGGTCTTGGTGTCGAGGTTGCCGGTGGGCTCGTCGGCCAGCACCACGGCGGGGCTGTTGATCAGGGCGCGGGCCAGGGCGACACGCTGCTGCTGGCCGCCGGAGAGCTGGCTGGGGGTGCTGCCCTCGCGATCGGTCAGGCCGACGCCGGCCAGCCCAGCCCGGCCGCGGTCGTTCCGGGCGCGCCCGGACAGGGAGGCCGCCGCCCCATAGAGCAGCGGCAGGACGACGTTCTCCAGGGCGCTGGTGCGGGCCAGCAGGTTGAAACTCTGAAAGACGAAACCAATCCGCCGGCTGCGGATGCCGGCCAGCTGCGGCTCGGAAAGCTTGGCCACGTCGCGGCCCTCGAAGATGTATTGGCCGCTGGTGGGCTGGTCGAGGCAGCCGATCACGTTCATCAGCGTCGACTTGCCCGAGCCGGACGAGCCCATGATGGCGACGAACTCGCCGGCCTCGATGCGCAGGTTCACCGCGCGCAGGGCGTGGACCTCGGCGCCGCCCAGGCTGAAGGTGCGGGTCAGACCGACCAGATCGATGACGGGGCCGGCGGCGGGCTGGGCGACGGGATCAGGCATGGGCAGCCGCCCGCTAGAGGCGCGGCGTGGCGGCGGCGCGCGGCTTGGCCTTGGCCGCGGCCCCCCCGGTCTGGGCCGCCCCGGTCTGGCCGATAGCCACCAGATCGCCCTCGGCCAGGGCGCCGGACTTGATCTGGGCGAAGGCGTCGTCGTCGAGGCCGACAACGACGCGGACGGCGACCGGCTTGCCATCCTTGATCACCCACAGCGTTCGCTGACCGTTTCCCCGACCCTTGCCGGCGACGGGGGGCGTCCCGGCCTGTGCCGGCTGGCCCTGCCCCGTCCTGGAGGGGGCCTTGCCGCCGGGGGTGAAGCGCAGGGCCTGCGAGGGCACGCGCAGCACGCCCTTGGCCTGGGCGCGGACGATGCGGGCGGTGGCGGTCATGCCCGGCTTGAGGGCGAAATCAGGATTGGCGACGGCGACGACCACATCATAGGTGATGACGTTCTGCACGCTGATCGGCGCCTGGCGCACCTGGGTCACCTTGCCGTTGAAGGTCCGGCCCGGGAAGGCGTCGACGGTGAAGCTGGCGTCGGCCCCCTGAACGGCCCCGGCGATGTCGGACTCGCTGACGTTGGTGTCGACCTGCATCCGGGTCAGGTCGCGGGCGATCAGGAACAGGGTCGGGGTGTTGAAGCTGGCGGCGACCGTCTGGCCGGCATTGACGTTGCGCGACACCACAGTGCCGTCCACCGGCGAGACGATGTCGGTGTAGGCCAGGTTGATGCGGGCGGCCTTGAGCAGGCTGGCCTTCTGGTCGATCAGCGCCTGGTCGACGCCGACCAGGGCCAGGGCCTGGTCGCGGGCGTTGCGGGCGACGTCGGCGGCGTCATGGGAAATCGAATCCTGCGTCAGCAGCCGCTCGGCGCGGCCCAGGGTGAGGCGGGCGTAGGCCAGGTCGGCCTGGTCCTTGACCAGTTGGGCGCGGGCGGCGGCGAGGTTGGCGACGTCCTGGTCGACGATCACCTGATAGGGCTTGGGATCGATGCTGGCGCACAACTGGCCTTTGGCGACGCGGGTGTTGTAGTCGCACGACAGCGACTGGATGGTTCCCGAGACGAAGGCGCCGACCTGAACAGTGACCTCCGGATTGACCGAGCCGCTGGCGGTGATGGTGGTGGCCACGTCGCCGCGGGTGACCGGGGCGGTGACATAGGCGACCGGCGGCGCGCGGTGCGTCAGCCACCAGCCGAGGGCGCCGACAACGATCACGCCAGCGCCAATGGCCAGCCACAGACGCAGCCGGGAGGCCTTCCGGACCGGCGGGACGACGGCGGAGGGGGGTGTGGTCATCTGGCCGGAAACGCCTTTGAATTTACCGGTTGGGAATGACTCTCCCGGGGGCGCGGCGCCAGTCTCGGAAAACACCTAGGGCCGAAAGGCCGAGGCGTGTGGGATGGGGTGCGCCCCCTCCACCGCCTGCGGCGGTCCC
>CAIQDO010000165.1 GCA_903870555.1 uncultured Caulobacteraceae bacterium | reverse complement strand
CCGCCAACGGCGGCGCCCTCGACAAGTTGGCCAAGGCCGCTGGCTTCCGCAAGTCGGGCGACAACTTCGTCATCAAGGCCCCCGGCTACCAGTTCACGATCCTGCCGCCCGGTTCGAATCCGACCCAATGCCACGTCGACATGATCCACCCCGTCGACGCCGAAGGCCCCGCCAAGCCACTGGTCATCGCCCTGCACAACTGGGCGGCCATGACGCGCGACTGGAGCCTGTACCGCAACGACAAGAACGTCGATTCCGGTCAGGAATTCACCACCCGCTCATGGGAACACAGCGCCGACGGCAAGAACGAGGCGGTGGTCATCACCACCATCCGCAAGGCCGACAGCACGCCGATGTCCAAGGCCGGCGACACCTCGATGATGATCTACAGCGTCACCAAGACGCCGGCCTGACGAGACTCCGCCCATGAGCGTCTGGGACGTCGCCGGCATGGTCGGCGTCACCCTGATCCTCGGCGCCTACGCCGGCGCCCAGCTGCGCCGGCTCGATCCGGTCAAGTTGTTGTCTTTATTGATGAATTTGACGGGATCCTGCCTGGTGATGCTGTCGTTGAGCCGGGCCTTCAACCTGTCCGCCTTCCTGGTGGAGGCGGCCTGGGCGGCGGTGGCGCTGTTCGGCCTCGCCCGGCTGGCCCTCACGCGGCGGCGTGGCGGGCCGTAAGGGCGCCGATCCAGTCCAGGCAGGCCCCCGCGACGTCCTCCCAGCCCGGCTCCCCCACCAGCCAGTGGCTCATGTCCTTGAACACCTGGGTCTCGCCGCCGATCCGCTGGGCGATCGCCCGCACCGTCGCCGCCGGGTGGATGCCGTCCTTGCCCCCCGCGATCGCCAGGATCGGCGCCGCCACGCCCCCGGCCGGAACCAGGGTGGTGGCGAAGGGATCGAGCCACCAGTTCAAGGTCTCCCAAAGCGCCCGGCCGCTCTCCGGCGTCAGCCTCTTGAACATCGCCCGCCGCTCGTCCTTGGCCAGGCGGTCAAACAGATAGCGCCGGGCCGAGGGATAATCCGGGTCCACCGCCAGGGCCCAGTAGGGGCCAAGGGCGTAGAGGGCCACCGCGGAGATCGCCTCCTCGGCCGTCGAGCCGGGGACACCCCATGGGGAGGAGGGGGCCAGCAGGATCAGTCCCGCCACGCGAGACCGGCTCGCCGCCATCTGCGCCACCAACCCGCCGAGGGAATGGCCGATCAGGACCGGCGGCGCGGGCTGGGCGTCGATCGCCTCGCGAACCGACCGAGCGTAGGCGCTCATCGACGTCCCTGTCACCGTGCCCCGCGCCGCGTCCGCGCCGTGGCCCGGCAGGTCGAGAGCGACCACGGCGTGGCCCGCCGACTCGAAGGGAACCCGGAAACGCTCGAACGCCCAGCCGCCGCAAAAGGCGCCGTGAACCATGACAATAGGTGTCTTCAACCGTCCCGCCTGACTTTTCGCCCGCCAACCGCCAGGCCGCCGCAGGTCTCGGGGCCGTGCCCCGCGAAGTCAATCCCCGGGCGGCTTGCCCCGGCGCCCGCGACGGGCTGATATGACCTCCACACGGGGGGAATTTCCAATGAGCCTGCGAGGACTGGACCACATCAACATCGGCACGCCGCGCCTGGAGGAGACCACGGCCTTCTTCCGCGACGTCCTCGGCCTGACCGAGGGTTGGCGGCCGGATTTCCCCTTTCCCGGCGCCTGGCTCTATGCCGGCGACACCGCCGTGGTTCACCTGGTGGGTCTGGCGGAGGGGCGCCGGCCTTCGAGCGAGGCGGCGCTGGACCACTTCGCCTTCCGCATCAATGACTACGACGACACCGTCCGGCGCCTCGACGCGGCCGGGCTGACCTGGCGCGCGGTGGAGATCCCCGGCACGTCGATCCGCCAGATCTTCCTGCGCGACCCCAACGGCGTGAACATCGAACTGAACCACCGCCCGGGACCGTAAGGCCGCCGCCGCCTTGTCGCCCGCCCCGTTCGCGTGCGACCCGGGAATCGGCTAGGCTTACGCCCGTGACCAGCGCCAGTTCCCCGGCCCCCGCCGCCCTTGCCGCCCTGCACGAGCGGCTGCTGCGCGACCACGCCCTGCAGTTCGATTTCGCCGCGCCGCCACCGCCCTCTAGCCCACCGCCCTGGATTGCGCCTCTCCAACGGGCGCTTGAGGCTCTTGGCCGGTTTCTCGACGGGCTGCTCGGACCGGGCCTGCCCCTGGTGAAGGTCGTCTTTTGGGCCGGGGTGGGGGCCATCGTCCTGCTGCTGGCCTGGCTGATCCTGAGGGAGATTCTCGGGGCCGACTGGTCCCGCCGCCGACGCGAAAGGGCGGCCCGCCCTTTGGATCTGACCGCGCCGGATCCGATCCGCGCCCGCGCCTTTCTGGAGAACGCCGACCGCCTGGCCGCGCAGGGCCGCTTCGATCTGGCCGTGCGCCTGATCCTCCACCGTGGCGTCGAGGACATCGAGTCGCGCCGGCCCCGCCTGCTGCGGCCGGCCCTGACCGCCAGGGAGATTTCCGGTCTCGAAACCCTGCCGGGGGCGGCCCGGGCGGCCTTCGCCCGCATGGCCGCTGTGGTGGAGTTCAGCGCCTTCGCGGGCCAGCCGATCGGCCGGCCCGCCTTCGATCAGTGCCGCGAAGCCTATGAGACCTTCGCCGCGCCGGACGCCTGGCGATGACCGCGGGGCCCTTCAATCCCCTGGCGGCCGGGCTGATGGCTCTGGCCAGCCTATTCGCGTTCTGCGCCGCGGTGCTTCTGTTCGCCTACGCGCCGGACCTGCGCAGTGGCGACGACGGCGGGGCGCACGTCCTGTCGCGGTCGGCGGTCGGTTTCGCCGGCCTGGCGGAAGCCCTGCGCCTGTCGGGCCAGCCGGTGATCGTCAACCGCGCCGCCCTACCGGCCAGGGCCCGCGGCGGTTTGCTGATCGTCACCCCCAAGGCGGCGGCCGACCTCAAGACGATCGATGACCTGGGGTTCGCCGGCTCGGTGCTGGTGGTCGCGCCCAAGTGGCTTGCCGAGCCCACTCCCCGCCACCGGGGCTGGGTCCAGAAGGGGCCGTTGATCGATCCGTCCTGGTTTCCCAAGGGGTCGCTGGCCGCCCAGGCGGGGATGTCGCGCCGGACCGGGCTGTCCCGTCCGCGCCTGACGGGCCGGATCGGCGACCGTGCGTTGGACCTGGTTGTCGGTCCGGTGGACGCGTTCCAGAGCCTCGTCGCCCCGGGATGGACCCCCATCCTGCGGGACGAGACCGGCGCCGTGATCGTGGCCCGCGCGCCGGACCGGTCTCTCTATCTGCTCTCCGACCCCGACCTGCTCAACACCCAGGGCTTGCGGGATATCGACACCCTCGGCGCGGCCCTGACCCTGCTGGCTTCGTTGCGGGCGGGCGATGGCCCCTATATTTTCGATGTCCGCCTCAATGGCCTGGGGCGTGAGCGAAGCACCCTGCGGCTCCTGTTCGATCCGCCGTTCCTGGCCGTCACCCTGAGCCTCGCCGCGGCCACGACCCTGGCCGGCTTCCAGGCCTTTTGCCGCTTCGGCCCTCCGAGGCCCGGTGGCCGGGCCATCGCCCTGGGCAAGGCGGCGCTGGTCGACAACACCGCCGCCCTGATCCGACTGGCAGGACGCGAGCACCGGATGGGCGGACGCTATGCCGATCTGACCGCCGACCTCACCGCCCGCGCCGTCGGGGCGCCGCGCGGCCTGGGCGGCGAAGCCCTGGTCGCCTTTCTCGACCGTCTCGGCGCCCGGCGACGTCCTGCCGACTCCCTGGCCGAACTCGGCATCCAGGCCCGCATGGCGCCCACGCCCGAGAGCCTGACCGAGGTCGCCCGGCGACTGTTCGACTGGCGTCTCGCCATGACCGGCGCCGCCGCGTCGGCGACCGCCCCCTTCAACCCAAAACCCGATGAGAGCGCATTTTGAACGTCACCGAGGTCAAGACCCTGGCGCAGAGCCTGCGCGACGAGATCGCCAAGGCCATCGTCGGCCAGACCGAGACGATCGACCTGATGCTGATCGCCCTTTTGGCTGGCGGACACATCCTGCTCGAAGGGCCGCCGGGCACGGCCAAGACGCTGCTCGCCCAGTGCTTCGCCCGCACCCTGGGTCTTCAGTTCGGCCGCATCCAGTTCACCCCCGACCTGATGCCGGGCGACATCCTCGGGTCGAATGTGTTCAACTTCCAGACCAGCGCCTTCACCCTGACCCGGGGCCCGATCTTCTGCGAGCTGCTCCTCGCCGACGAGATCAACCGTACGCCGCCCAAGACCCAGGCGGCGCTGTTGGAGGCGATGCAGGAGCGTAAGGTGACATTGGACGGCCAGCCCCACGTCCTCAGTCCGCGCTTCACCGTCGTGGCCACCCAGAACCCTATCGAGCAGCAAGGCGCCTATCCGCTGCCCGAGGCCCAGCTCGACCGGTTCCTGTTCAAGCAGGTTCTGCCCTATCCCAGCGAGGCCGAGGAGCGGGCCATCGTCGGCCGGCACGGCCTGCGGGCCGGCAGTCCCGATCCTGCCGAGATGGGGGTGAGCCCCGTCGTAAGCGCCGCGGCCATCGAGGCCGCCGTCGCCGCCACAGCCACTGTCCGTCTCGCCCCCGAGATCATCGACTATGTGGTGGCCCTGGTGCGCGCCACCCGCGAGAGCGTCGACCTGGAGACCGGCGCCAGCCCGCGGGCCGGCGCCATGCTGGCCCTGGCGTCCCGCGCGCGCGCCGCCCTGGAGGGGCGCGATTATGTCATCCCTGACGACGTCAAGGCCCTGATCCTGCCGGCCCTGCGCCACAGGGTGATCCTGTCGCCGGCGGCCGAGATCGAGGGGCGGGCGGCCGACGACATCCTGGCGGCCGTGCTCGAGCGGATCGAGGCGCCCCGGTGATCTATCCGACGGCCCGCGCCGTTGTCCTGGCCGCCTTGGGTGCGCCTGCGGCTCTGCTGCTCGCCCTCGTCGCCCCCGCCTGGTGGGCGCTGGCGGGAGCGTGGCTCGCCTTTCTGCTGACCCTGATACTGATCGACGCCCTGTTTGGCCCTGGCCGGGCGGCGGCGCGGATTTTGCTCGAGACCCCAGGCGTGTTGGGTATCGCCACGCGGGGCCGGATGGCCGTGCGAGTGACTTTCGACGGCGCCGCGCCGCGCGCGGCCGAATTGGCCGTGGAAACCAATGCCCGGCTGCAGGCGGAGCCCGACCGCCTGGCCCTCCGGTTCGCGGGCGGGCAGGCCGATGCCGAGGTCCGCCTCGTCCCGGTCCGCCGCGGCGAGGGTGAGATTGTCCGTCTGTGGCTGCGGTGGCGCGGATCGCTTGGCCTGGTGTGGAAACAGGTGCGGCAGACGCCGGTCCGCGCCATCGCGGTCATCCCGGACATCCACGGGGTGAAGACCCAGGCCATCCGCCTGTTCGCCCGCGACGCGGTGTTCGGCCTGAAGACCCAGCTTGAGACCGGCGACGGCTCGGAGTTCCACGCCCTTCGCGAGGTCGCGGGCGCCGTCGATCCTCGCGCCATCGATTGGAAGCGGTCTGCCCGCCACGGGGCTCTGCTGGTCAAGGAGTTCCGGGTCGAGCGAAACCATCCGGTGGTGTTCGCCATCGACACCGGCCGGACGATGAGCGAGCCGCTGCTTGGGGGGCCAAGGCTGGACAGGGCGATCAACGCGGCCCTGCTGCTGGCCTATGTCTGCCTCAAGACCGGCGATCTCGCCGCCGTCTTCGGCTTCGCCGACCGTCCCGGCGCCTTCTCCGGAATGCTGTCTGGCGTGCCAGCGTTCCCCCGCCTTCAGCGCCATCTCGCCCAGATCGACTATGGGGATGGCGAGACGAACTATACCCTCTGCCTGACCCATCTGAGCGGGGTCCTGAAGCGTCGTTCCCTGGTGGTGATCTTCACGGATTTCGCCGACTCCACCAGCGCCGAGCTGATGGTGGAGAACCTGACCCGGCTGCTACGCCGCCATGTGGTGCTGTTCGTCGTCCTGCGCGATGAGGCGATGGAGGCAACCGCCGCCAAGCAGCCGGACGACGCCCGGGCGGTGGCCCGCGCGGTCACCGCCCACGCCCTGATACGAAGCCGCGAGGCGGTGATCGTCCGGCTGGCCCGGCTGGGCGTGTGCATCGTCGATGCCCCCGCCGCCCGCATCGGCCCGGCCCTGATCTCGGCCTGGCTGGATCTCAAGCGTTCGGACCGCCTGTGACCGCTCCTCCGACCAATGGGGCCGGCCTGCGCAGCCTTCGGTTCCGGGCCGAGCGCGAAGCCGACTGGCGGCGGCTGGAAGGGCTGCTGGACAAGGCCGAGCGGCGGCGCGCCAGCGATCTGAGCGAGGCGGAGTTGATGGCGCTGCCTCTGCTCTACCAATCGGTGATCTCCGCTCTGTCGGTGGCGCGGTCCACCTCTCTGGACAGCGCCCTGATTGCCTATCTCGAAGGCCTCGCGGCCCGCGGCTACTTCTTCGTCTATGGCGCCCGGCTGCGATGGCGGGAGCGGCTGTCCGGGTTCTTCCGGGGCGCCTGGCCGGCGGCGGTCGGGGGACTTTGGCGGGAAACCCTGGCTTCGGGGACCATTCTGCTGATCGGCGTGCTGGCGGGATACCTCTTGGTGAGCCGCGACGCCGACTGGTACGGCACGATCATGCCGGGAGAAATGGCCCAGGGACGCGATCCAACGGCGTCGACGGCGTTTCTCCGATCCATCCTCTATGACGGCCACAAGGCCGACGGCGACGGGCTGTCGCTGTTCGCCACCTGGCTGTTTACCCATAACGCCCAGATCGCCATCCTGGCCTTCGCCCTGGGCTTCGCCTTCTGCCTGCCGACCGCCCTGCTGCTGGCCCAGAACGGCCTCGGCCTTGGGGCCCTGCTGGCGCTCTATGGTTCTCGGGGCCTGGCGGCGCCGTTGAGCGGCTGGCTCTTCATCCACGGCGTCACCGAGCTATTCGCCACGGTTCTCGCCGGCGCGGCGGGATTCCGCATCGGCTGGGCGGTGATGTTCCCTGGCGACCGACGGCGCCTGGACGCGCTGGCCGAGGCCGGGCGCTCCGCCGGGACGGCGATGGCGGGCGTGATTCTGATGCTGATCGTCGCGGGCCTCCTGGAGGGCGTCGCCCGCCAGCTGATCCGCGCCGACTGGGCGCGATGGTCTATCGCCGGCGTCACCGCCAGCCTGTGGCTGGCCTATTTCTATCTGCCGAGGGGCGGGAAGCGCTGATGGCGAGCGCGCCTTCAAACGTCGCCGCCGACTCGGTCGCCAACCCTCTGGCGCGCCGGCTGGCGACGCCCGAAGGGCTGGACCTGCGACTTACCCTGGCTTCGGCCGGCGAACGGGCCGCTGCGTTTCTGCTCGACGGCCTGATCATGCTGGCGATTCTGGCGGCGGTCACTCTGGCCGCCCTGGCTGTGCTGATCGGCGGACGGGGTGGCGGCCGCGAGGTTCTGGCGATGATCTGGCTGCTGGGCGCCTTCGTCCTGCGCAACGGCTATTTCGTTCTGTTCGAAATGGGCGGTCGCGCGGCCACCCCTGGAAAACGGGCGCTGAGCCTGAGGGTGATCGCCAGGGATGGCGGTCCGTTGGCGGCCGAGTCGATCCTGGCCCGCAATGCGCTGCGGGAAATCGAGGTGTTCCTTCCACTGACCCTGCTCGGCGCCTCGGCGGCGGCGGGCGATCCCGTCGATTCGGCGGTCGCTGTGCTGGGACTGTTCTGGTCGGCGGCGTTCCTGGTCTTTCCCCTGTTCAACCGCGACAGGCTCACGGTGGGCGACCTCGTGGCCGGGACCTGGGTGGTCCGAGCGCCGCGCGCGATGCTGCTGGCGGATCTGACTGGCGCCAACGTCCACGAGGGGCGGGAGCCGTTCGTCTTTACCCCCGAGCAGCTCAGCACCTATGGGATCAAGGAGCTCGAAATTCTTGAGGGGGTGCTACGAAGGCGCGACCCTGCGGCTCTTGCGGCGGTGGCCAATCGGATCCGCGCGCGGATCGGATTCGCCGCGGCGGCGGGGGACCTCGAAGAGGCGTTCCTCATTGGGTACTACACCGCCCTGCGGGCCCGGCTGGAGAATCGCCTATTGTTCGGTCACCGCCGGAAGGACAAATTCGACGTCGCCTGAGGCGCAGCACCTAGAGCGGCGTGCGTGATTCAAGAATCACGCTCGCCGCTCTAGATTTTTGAATTCGCATCGTTTTTGCGGAAAACCGGTTCCCACTTTTCCGCACGATGCTCTAAGACATTTCGGCGTTGACGCGGCGACTCAACCCGCCGACCCTCCGGCATGGCCAGGACCTGGACCGCACTCATCATCTCGGCGTCGATAGCCTTTGGGCTTGGACAGGGTTCGCCGGCTCGGGCCGCCCCGACCTGCCAGGACCTTGAAGGCCACGCGGTCCGGTGCGGGACCGGCAAGGCGATGCCGGTAGGCTGGACGCCATCGCCAACACAGCTATTCGACCGGCGGCCGACAGGACCCGAAGCGCCGACCCTGCCGGAACTGGCCGCGGTTCTCTACGTCGTTGGCGCTGTCTTCGCCGTACTGGCGCTGATGCCGCCCTTCGACGGCCGCGATGGAGAGGATTGGGATGAGCAGGAAGGCGACGAAAGACGCCGCTGATCGCGCGGGCGAACGGGGTCGGCCGGCCTCATTGAATGGCCATGGCGGATGCCGGACGAGGTGTGGCTGATGTGATCGACCGCGGATCCTTGAGACCCTATTCGGCGACAGCCTGGAACAAGGCGCGTCTGTCGTGGACGCCTTTAAATCAGGTGAAGCTCCACGGACCAACCCCTTACGGCTTCGCTCGGTCCGCTGGGGTAACAAAAGCGGCGAATGGACCGAATAAAGCCGACCTGGCCGTCGGATGTTTTCGGGTGGACTGGACCTTGTCGCCGATTCCGGTCCTTGTGATGTCCGGGATGGGCGCGGCGGGGACGGGCATGGTGACGATGGCGGAGGCGGGCGGGACGTCGATCCCGGCCCTGGCCCGGCGATGGTATGTGCTGATGGTGATGTGCGGCGTCTATGCCCTCAGCATCGCAGACCGCTACGTCGTCTCGACAGTGCTCGATCCAATCCGCGCTGAGCTGCATCTTAGCGACAGCGGTATCGCCCTGCTGACCGGCGCGCCTCTGGCCCTGTTTTACGTCACCTTCGGCATTCCCCTATCGTGGCTGGCCGACCGTTCCAATCGCCGCAATATCCTGGCGGTGTCGCTGGTGGCGTGGTCGGCGATGAGCGCCCTTTGTGGTCTGTCGCGCACCTACCTGACTTTCGCCCTGGCCCGCATCGGCGTCGGGATCGGGGAGGCGGGCGGGACGCCATCGGCCAGTTCGATCATCTGCGACTACTTTCCGGCCGGCCGTCGGCCCATGGCGCTGGCTATTTTCGCCCTGGGCGCCCCGCTCGGCGCCTGGCTTGGAGCCGACGTCGCCGGCTGGGTCGCAAGCCATTACGGTTGGCGGGCCGCGTTCTTCGTCCTGGGGGTGCCGGGAGTCGGTGTGGGTCTTCTGGTGTGGTCGACGATCCGGGAACCGGAGCGCGGCCGGCTGGATGAGACGGTCGATACGGATACGCCGACGCTCATGGCGACCCTGAGGTTCATGGTCAGCCAGAAGGCCAGCTTTCATGTGATGACCGGCGGCGCCCTGTCAGCGTTCTGGGGCTGGGGGTTGATGTACTTCACGGCCACCTATTTGCAGCGGGCCTACGGCCTGAGCGTCGGCGGCGCCGGCGCCATCCTGGGGCCGATCCATCTGGTCGCCGGGTCCCTGGCCACGCTCCTGACCGCCTGGGTGCTGTCGCGGCCGATGTTCACCGATCCGCGACGGGTGGCGTGGCTGCTGGCGGGGGTAACCGCTGTCTGCACCGTTCCATCTGTCCTGGCCTACTTCACCCACTCTCTGGCGGTGGCGACGACCATGCTGTGGCTGTTCATACCGGCGATCTATTTCTACATCGGCCCAGCGATGGGCCTGGTGCAGAACCTGGCGCCGGCCCGGATGCGGGCGATGTTCATGGCCGTATCGCTGGTGTCGGCCAATGTGCTCAACCTGATCGTGGCGCCGTGGATCGTCGGTTGGCTGAGCGACCGTTTCGCCGGTCCGCACGGCTCGGACGCGGCTTCGTTGCGCCTGGCCCTGTTGATCCTTGCCCCGACAGGCCTGTGGGCGGCCTTCCATTACTGGCGCGGCGCACGGACGATCGTCGGCGACCAAAGGCGCGCGATCGGCTATGTCTAGAGCGGCGTGCCTGATTCAGGAATCACGCTCGCCGCTCTAGATTTTTGATTTCGCATCGTTTTTGCGGAAAACCGGTTCCCACTTTTCCGCACGATGCTCTAGGCCATCACCTGCCGCAGCGTCGGATAGTCGGTGTAGCCCTTGGCGCCGGGTGTGTAGAGGCTGGCGGCGTCCAAGGCGTTGAGCGGCGCGTTCAGCCGAAGGCGTTCCACCAGATCCGGAT
>CAIQDO010000164.1 GCA_903870555.1 uncultured Caulobacteraceae bacterium | reverse complement strand
GGCCCTTCCTCGCCGCGCTCGGGGCCACGGAGCAGCCGGAGGACTGCCGCACGGCCGCCGCCGGCCTGTTCCTCGTCGAGGTCTTTCCGGCGCTCGCGCTGGCGTCGATCGAGCCGTCGTTCTTCGGCCGTCTCGCCGCGCCGCGCTACAATCCGGAACGGCGGAAGACCTTCAAGCTGGACGACTGGAAACGGGTCGCGACCGCCGCCGCCGCCTCGTTCGCGGCCATGGGCTTCGCCGAGGCGTCGGCCTGTTGCGCGGAGCAGGCGGGTCTGGAGAGGCCCAGGAAAGCCGATCAGGACCGTCTCGACGCCATGCTCTGCCTGCTCATTGGATTGAGGTGGCGTCTGAGGCCGCGCGAGGAAGGGGTGATGCTGGGCTGTCTCTATCAGGGCTGATCAGCCCCGCCAGCCTGGAGGTTCGCCAGCGCCGTATGGCCGCAGCGGAGAAGAACGGCCTTCGGGTGGTGTAGGCGCGCGCATCGAGGCCCGCGCTCGGCACGACGAATCGTCGGGCGGCCCCTATGCAGGCGTTGATCAAGCTCTCAAACCGCACTGAACCCTTTGTTTTGTTCCCATTTCGTTCTACAAATGCCAGTTCCGCATGGGAGCGCAAGGTGGCAAGGTCTGCTATGCGGGAAAAATCCCATGCCCCACGGACGGCGAATGCCCGGCGACATCCCGAATCCGACCCCAATTATCCACATGACGCACATCAATAATGTGGCGGACATTTTCGGACAGGGCGCGCTGGTCGCGACCGCGCGCCTCAATAGCCAGGCACGCGCCTTCACCAACATCGCGTACAGCTCGATCCAGGCGCAACGGGCGGCCAAGCGCGTCCCGTGCGGACCCGGCGGTTGCCTGCATGACTACGTGCCCTTCTACTTCTCCAAGCGTAGCCCAATGCTCTACACGATCAATCGCGGGAACGTCCCTTGCGAGGGCGGACAAGGTGCGCTTGTGCACCTTGTCGCAACGGCGCAGACGGTGGCGCGTTCTGGTCTGGGCTATGCATTCAGTGACGGTCACGGAATCATGACGTACTCCAGCTTCTATGACGACCTCGCGCACTTGGGCGAGGTTGACTGGGACGTGATCCGCAGCAACCAATGGGCTGACACCGTCGATGACGGCGACCGAAAGCGGCGAAAACAGGCTGAATTTCTCGTGCTTGGGGAATTTCCGACGAGTTTGCTCAGTGAGATCGTCGTGAGAACGCCGGATCGGAAGATCCAAGTCGATGATATTTTGACCGACCTCGGCGTGAAGCTGGAGGTACATGTGAACCCGACCTGGTATTATTGAGAGGGCCGATATGATCACTTTCGCGAAAGGCGACCTTCTGCGGTCCGAAGTTGACGCCATCGTCAACACGGTGAATTGCGTCGGCATCATGGGGAAGGGCATCGCGCTGCAGTTCAAGCAGGCGTTTCCTCGCAATTATGACGCCTACCGCCTGGCCTGCGAGAACCGAGAGGTCAGGTTGGGACGGATGTTCGTCTTTGACACGGGCAGCATGATCAGTCCGCGGTGGATCATAAACTTCCCGACCAAGGACCACTGGAAGTCGAAGTCGCGGCTGCAGGACATCGAGACGGGTCTCAAAGACCTCACGGATGTGATCAAACGCCTTGGTATCCGGTCGATCGCCATGCCTCCGCTTGGATGCGGTAACGGCGGGCTCGACTGGCGTGACGTCGAGCCCGTCATCCGGCGGTCGTTTGACGACATGCCGGACTTGGACATGCAGCTCTATGCTCCAGGGGCTGCTCCGAAGGTCGACGAGATGCGGGTCGGCACCACGAAGCCCAACATGAGCCGAGGCCGGGCCCTGGTTCTGCGGTTGCTCGGCCTCTACGGGGCGGCCGGCTATCGCCACAGCCTGCTTGAGGTGCAGAAACTTACCTACTTCCTTCAAGAAGCCGGAGAGGACTTGAACCTCGGCTTCGACAAGCACCATTACGGTCCCTACGCTGAGAAGCTGAACCACGTGCTCCAACGCATCGAGGGCCACTTCATCCGGGGCTATGGCGACAGGACCAGCGCCGCCGAGATTTACGTCCTCGGAGAGGGAGCCCGAGAGGCGGAGGTTTTCCTCAACAACGAGCATGGTGCAAGCGCCAATCTCGACCGTGTAGCCGAGTTGATCGAGGGATTCGAGACTCCTTACGGGCTCGAACTCCTGTC
>CAIQDO010000163.1 GCA_903870555.1 uncultured Caulobacteraceae bacterium | reverse complement strand
CGAGTTGCGAGGTGGTCGCGAGGCGCGCCTCGACCTGACGCAGACCACGGAAAAGTCGGCCGGCGGCGCCCTGACGAGGATGCCTCATGCACCCCGGCCACGTCCCCTCACGCCCCGCCTCACCAATACCGAACGCGAGGCTCATGCGCGTTTCATCGCCGCGGAATTGAGGGGCAAGTCCCTCTGGCCGACTCATGACTAGGTCAGGCGTCGACGTAGATTGTTGTTTTAGAGCATCTTTTTCCTCAAGCATGCCACGATTTCGGGGCGGCCACTCGCTCGCAACGGCTGGCGGCTTGGGCCGCCGCCACATACGCCTTGACACTCACCGACCCAATTTTGTCGGAGCACAGGTCTTGGCTATCGCACCGAGGCGGCGTCTCAACCCTCGACCAGCACCCAGGCAATTTTCCCCTATTGCCTGATTGCGATGAGCGACTTTGGTAACGCGGCCAGCCTCTCGACGGTGATCGTGGCGTCGGGGAACAGCGTCCGAAATTGCGCGCCGTCGAGAAGAATTGAGTCCTCGAGAATCGCCATGACCTTATGCAAATTCCGGTTTGCCGGCCAACGGCCGATCCTGAACGTCTGCATGAGCTTGGCCCTAAGCGTTATTGGCATCCAATGAAAAAAGGGCATGGTTGGATAATGAGGATCGATAGGGAACCAGAAATAAGGCGTTTGAACATAGTATGCCGGAGCAAGTCTGCGCGCTTCGCGCGCGAAGGCACACATTTCAGACCATCGGCCGACGTGCTCAATGACGCTGTTCGAATGAACGAGGTCGAAGCTGTTATCGGCAAACCCGCTTAGATCGCAGACACTACCTTCTATGAATTTAAGCTTTGCACCGGTATCGGTCGAACTTATGATTTCCGGGTTTGATATATTTACACAAGTGACGCCGATATCGTTTTGAACCAAGAAATCGAAGCCTATATTTTCCCAATAATTGTATGTACCACCAAAATCGATGATTTTTAGGGGCAAGGAGGTTTTGTCTTTTAGTCTAAGAATCAGTGTTTTAAGAAGCTTGCTTCGCTCGCGGCGAAAATGTGCCGACAGAGAGTCAATAAATCTACCGTGAACGACAGTGTTTTTTGTCATGAATCACCTGTACGTATTTGGATCACAGAGATTTCGTCGATTTTATTTGACATTCTGCATTGGTCACGTGCCACGAGACATTGGTATGCCGCCGACATATTCCATTGGTGGAAAGTATATGGCGGGAAGCGAAAAGCTCCTAACATTGGGCACAGGCGATTCCAAGGGTCGAATCCCTCGCGCCGCGGCGGCGGCCGGATGAATGGACAAACCTTGCGTCTGCCTCAACGCCGTCCCGCGGGACGGCGAAAAATCCCGGAGGGATCCGTCTTCGAAACGGGCCTCTCCGGCGCACGGCTTTTCAGCCTCCCGCAAGAGCAGCAGCCGGGTCCAGAGTCGCTTCAGTCTAGGCGGAGCCGGCCGTGGCGCCGTCCATCTGCGCCTTTCGAGCCAGATAGATCGCCGCGAAATCCATGGGTTCCAGCATGAGCGGCGGGAAACCGCCTTCCGCCGACAGGTCCGCGATCAGGCGGCGGGCAAATGGGAAAAGGTAGCGGGGGCATTCGATCATCAACACCTGTTCCAGGTCCTCTGGATCGACGCCGACGATCTGGAACAAACCGGCATAGACCAGCTCGATCTGGAAGACGGCCTCGTTGTCGCGCCGGGCGGCCGCGGTCAGCTTCAATTCCACTTCGAACACAGCGCCTTCACGGGCCTGGGCGTTGAGTTCAACCCCCAGTTCGATCTGCGGCTGCGTCGTCCCGCCGCGCAGGGATTCCGGAGCCCTGGGATTTTCGAATGAAAGATCCCGAACATACTGGGCCAGGATGCGGATCGCGGGTTGCATCGCGGCGTCCTGGCCGTTCAGGTCAGGCTGCGGCGCAAAGGTGGAGTCATCGGTCATTGTGGAGCATCCAGGAAAGGCTCGGCCCAGCCGGCGGCCGGGAAGCGGCGTGGCTAACATGGGCTCGAACCGGTCGCAACGGCGCCCTGCTGACGCGGGACGAAGGATCCCCTATATTGCCGGACCCAGTCAGTCGAAAGGCGCGTGTATCCTTTGCGGATCCTCGAACTCATAATTCTAGCGGCCCTCGCGGCCGTGGTCCTGTTCCAGCTCTACGCCGTTCTCGGGCGCCGGGTGGGACGTGGCGCGGAAGAAACCCCACGCGTTCCCCTCACTCCGCTTGAGACACAACGGGTCGCCCCGCCAGCGACAGACGGTCCGACGGTGGACGGCGGCCTGTCGGCGCTGAAGGCGCGCGATCCAAGCTTCGACATCGGCGGATTCCTGTCTGGCGCCAGCCAGGCCTATCAACTCATCGTCACCGCCTTCGCCGCGGGCGATCGGACCGTATTGCAGCCTTTGCTTTCCGATGACGTCATGGCGGGCTTCGACAGCGCCATCCGCCAGCGCGAGACAGAAGGTCGGACCGAGACGGTGGAATTCCTACAGGCGCCGCGCGCTGACTTCGAAGGCGCCAGTCTGCTGGGCGATGTGGCCAGGGCTTCCGTGCGTTTCCTCGCCGAGTTCCGCAGTCGTGCGAAGGGCCCGGAGGGCGAGGCCGTCGATGATCGGCGCACGGCCGAAATCTGGACCTTTCAACGCAATCTTAAGAGCCGAAATCCTAACTGGATTCTCATCCATGTGGATGCCGCGGAGGCCTGATGCGTTTCTGGATTCCGGCCGTACTGGCCCTGGCGCTCGGCCTTACGGGCTGCGCCACGACCGAGCATGCGCCGAAATCCGCGACGGTGCTGGCGCCCTACGTTGCTTCCTCGCCGGCGCCGGCGCCACCGCAACTCAAAGCTGAGGCGCTACCGTCGGCGCCCGATACGCCCGCTGTCGTCGGGCCTTTCGACGGCCTTCCTGGCTGGGCCCAAGACGACCACGCCGCAGCTCTGATCGCCTTCGCCGCCGGATGCGGCGCGGCGCGGGACCCCCTCGAGGCGCGGATCTGCCGGGCGGCGAAGGTCCATGGGCCGTTCGAAGAGAGCGAAGCCCGGGTTTTCTTTGAGAGGAATTTCCGCCCAGAACCTCTGTCGACGCCTGGCTTGCTGACGGCCTATTTCACACCGGTGTACGAGGCGCGTGACCATGCCGACGGCGAGTTCACGGCGCCGGTGCGACCGCGCCCTGTCGACTTGCCGCGACGCCGGGCGGATGGCGGCCCCGTCGCGCCCTACGCCGATCGGTCGTTGATAGAGTGTCGCCCGGCCCACAACGCCCTGGCCTGGATGCGGCCGGAGGATTTGTTCTTCCTGCAGATACAGGGCTCGGGCGTCCTGGCCTATCCCGACGGCTCGCAGTTGCGGGCGGTGTTCGACGGGTCCAATGGCGCGCCGTTCCTCGGCTTGGCGGCGCCGATGCGGCATGCGGGGCTGCTGGCCGACGCCGACACCTCGGCCGAGACCATCCATGCGTGGCTGGCGGTCAACCGCGGAGCGAAGGCGGAAGCGGTGATGCGGCTGAACCGCCGCTATGTGTTTTTCCGACTCGAACCGGATGATGGGATCGAACCGTCGGGCGCCGCGGGCCAAAGGCTCATCCCGGGACGGGCCCTGGCCGTTGATCCCGCCCGCCATGGCATGGGCGAATTGCTTTGGCTTGACGCATCGGCCCCGGCCCTGGCAGGCGCCTTTCCGAACTACCGCCGGCTGGCGATGGCGTTGGACACCGGTGGGGCGATCAAGGGCGACGTCCGCGCCGATCTCTATCTCGGCAGGGGGCCGGAAGCCGGTCTCGAAGCCGGGCGGGTGCGACATACGCTCAGGCTCTATCGCCTGACGCCGATCGACGCCCCTCCATCATGACGCGTCGACCCCAGGTCGATGGCGACCGTCTCTGGGAGATCGTCGCGGCCACGGTGCGCCCGCTGCGCAGCCGTCACCGACCGCGGGGCAGCCTCGTGGCCGCCGTCCCGCCGCCTGCGAGTCCTCGCGTTGCCCCGCCGACCGCCACGCCGCCGCCGGTCTTCAGGCGAGGAGCCCCTGCGCCCGTCACAGGGGTCAAGGCCGCCAAACCAAAGCTGAAGATGGACCAGGCCAGGCCTATCGAGGCCATCGAGCCTGGCCGTCGCCGCCGGCTTCACCGTGATCGCGATGAGCACGGCGACTGGCTCGACCTGCATGGTCTGACCCAAGACCAGGCCCGGGCGGCCCTGACCGGCTTCGTCCTGCGGGCGTGGGCGGATCGCCAGCGCCATGTGCTCATCATCACAGGCAAGGGAAATCTCGGCGACGGCGTTTTGCGCCGGAGGGTTCCTGAATGGCTGGGTGAACCCCCGCTGCGCAAGGTGGTGGCGGGCCTGTCGGAGGCGCATCGGCGTCACGGCGGCGAAGGCGCCCTGCATGTCGCGTTGAAGCGGGCCGAAGGTTCCTAAGCCGGACGAGCGGCCTTTTCGGCGACGCCGGACCGGCCCTCGCGGGTTTCGAGAGCGGCAGCGATCTCGTCGAGGCCCACGCCGGCGGCGGCCAGCAGCGCCAGCCAATGGTAAATGAGATCGGCGCTCTCCGCGACCAGGCCCGCTCGGTCGTCCTGGACGGCTGCGAGGGCGACCTCGATGGCCTCCTCGGCCATCTTCTTGGCGGCCAGGGAGGGATTGGCCAGAAGCTTCGCCGACCAGGAGACGGATGGATCGCCGCCGCGGCGGGATTCGATTACCGCGACGAGGCGACGGACGACGCTGTCGAAGTCGCTCACGGCGCTGGACCCCAGACCGGGCGGACCGGCACGCCCGCCGCCGCCATCGCCGCCTTGGTCTCGCCGATCGTCAGGTCGCCAAAATGGAAGATCGAGGCCGCCAGCACCGCATCGGCGTGGCCAAACTTCACCGCCTCGATCAAATGCTCGGCGTTCCCCGCGCCGCCACTGGCGATCACCGGCACCGAGGCCGCATCGCTGATCACTTTCAACAGCTTCAGGTCATAGCCTGTGCGGGCGCCGTCACGGTCCATCGACGTCAGCAGGATCTCCCCCGCGCCGCGCGCGACGGCCATGGCCGCGTAGGCGGCGACATCCAGGCCGGTGTCCTTGCGCCCGCCATAGGTGAAGACATGCCATTGACCTTCGGCGACCTGCTTGGCGTCGATCGCTACAACCACCGCCTGTGACCCGAAGGCGTCGGCGCATGCCGCGATAAGGTCTGGATTCTCCACCGCCGCTGTGTTGATCGCCACCTTGTCGGCGCCGGCGCGAAGGAGCCGGCGGGCGTCTTCGACCGAGCGGACACCGCCGCCTACCGACAGCGGCATGAAACACACCTCGGCTGTGCGGGAGATGACGTCGAGTATGGCCGGTCGGCCCTCGTGGCTGGCGGTGATGTCGAGGAACATCAGCTCATCGGCGCCGGCCTCGTCATAGGCGCGGGCCTGTTCAACAGGATCGCCGGCGTCGCGCAGGGAGACGAATTGGACGCCCTTGACCACCCGGCCGTCGCGTACGTCCAGGCAGGGGATGACCCGCACCTTCAGCATCAGGCGGCCGCCGCCAGGGCCTCGGCCGGACCGATGGTTCCGGCGTAGAGGGCTCGGCCGAGCACCGCGCCAGCGATCGGCGTGCCCGCACGGTCTGTCAGGCGAACGATATCCTTGACCGTGGCCAGGCCCCCAGCGGCGATCACGGGAATCGTGACGGCGTCGGCGATGGCGCCGAACACCTCGATGTTGAAACCCAGCAATGCGCCGTCGCGATCGATATCGGTGACGATCAGGGCCGACACCCCCTCGTCCTCGAAGCGGCGGGCGACGGTGATGGCGTCGAGGCCGGAATCCTCGGTCCAGCCCTGCACCGCCACCTTGCCGCCGCGGACGTCGACGCTGACGGCGATCTGTTCGGGCCAGCGGCGGGCGGCTGCCTTGACCAGCTCCGGATCGCGCACCGCCGCGGTGCCAAGGATCACCCGGCTGACCCCGGCCTCGATCCAACCCTCGACGTCGGCCAGGCTGCGGATGCCGCCTCCCAGCTGAACCGGTATGCTGACCGATTCCAGGATGCGGGCGATGGCGGCGGAATTGATCGCCCGGCCGGCCACCGAGCCATTGAGGTCGATCACGTGCAGCCAGCCGAACCCCGCCTCCGCCCAGGCCCGGGCTTGGGCGGCAGGGTCGACGTTGAATACCGTGGCCGTGTCGAGGTCGCCGCGGACCACGCGGACACACTGGCCGTCTTTCAGGTCGATCGCCGGATAGAGGATCATGGCCGCCAATTCAAAAAGTTGCTGAGAAGCCTGGCGCCCGCGCCCTGCGATTTTTCCGGATGGAACTGTACGCCCGCGACATTGCCCCTGGCCACGGCCGCGGCGAAGACACCGCCGTGGTCGCACCAGGCCGTCACGTCCGCCGGGTCGTCGGGAAATAGCGCAAAGGAGTGAGTAAAGTACATGTGCACGCCGGCTCCGAGGCCGGAGAACAGCGGTGAGCACAGATCGCCCTCGAGACTATTCCAGCCCATGTGCGGCACCTTGCGGTCCGGATGATCCGGCTCAAGCCGACGCACCTCGCCAGCCAGCCAGTCCAGACCCGGCGTCAGGCCGAACTCCAGCCCGCGGGTCGCCAACAGCTGCATTCCCACACAGACGCCCAGAAACGGGGCGCCCCGAGCGGACACCGCCTCGTTCATGGCCTCGATCACGCCGTCGCGGGCCTCCAGTGCGGCGCGACAGGCAGCAAAGGCGCCAACGCCCGGCAAAACGACCGCGCCAGCCCTGGCGATCACCTCCGGGTCGTCGGTGGTGACGACGTCAAAAGGATGGTCCATGGCGGCGGCGGCCTTACGCAAGGCCTTGTCAGCGGAGGGCAGATTGCCCGACCCGTAGTCGATCAGGGCGACGGTGGTCATGGCCAGATGTCCTAGAGCACGCCCTTGGTGGACGGGGCGGCGCCGCCGGTGCGCGGGTCGATCTCGACGGCGACCCGCAGCGCCCTGGCGAGAGCCTTGAAGCCACTTTCGGCGATGTGGTGCGCGTTCTCGCCGTAGACGGTCTCAAGGTGCACGCAAGCGCCGACGTTCATGGCGAAGGCGTGGTGGAACTCCTTGAACAGTTCGGTGTCCATCGTCCCGACCTTGTCGCGGGTGAAACTGACCTTCCACACCAGATAGGGGCGGTTGGACAGGTCGACGACGCAGCGCGTCAGGGTCTCATCCATCGGGATATAGGCGTGTCCGAAGCGGCGGACGCCCTTAAAGCCATCAAGGGCGGCGCGGAAGGCCTGGCCGAGAACGATGCCGACGTCCTCGACGGTGTGGTGCATGTCGATGTGCAGGTCGCCGGCGGCTTCGATTTCGATGTCGAATCCGCCATGCCGGGCGAAACTGTCGAGCATGTGGTCGAAGAAGCCGATGCCGGTGGCGACCTCGGCCTGACCGGCGCCGTCCAGGTCGAGTCGGACCCGGATCCTGGTTTCTTGGGTGTCGCGGGTGATGTCGGCGGTACGGGTCATGCGGCGATCAACCCCTGGCCCCGCGCCAATTCGGCAAGGCCGCGCTCGGGGCGGGGGCCATAGTGATCGATCACCTCCGCCGCCGCCAGCGACCCAAGTCTGCCACAGGCGTCCAGCGACTGGCCGGACGCCAAGCCGAACAGGAATCCCGCGGCGTATTGGTCGCCGGCGCCCGTGGTGTCGGTCACCCGTAACGGCGCGTGGACAGGAATATCGTGGACCGACTGGGGCGTCACCACACAGGATCCGCCCGCCCCCCGCGTGAGCGCGGCGATCTCCACCCGCGAGGCGACAGCCTTGGCCGCCGCCGAGAAATCGTCTGTCTCGAACAGGGCCATGATCTCGGTCTCATTGGCCAGCAACACATCGACCTGGGTGTCGATGAACCCAAGCAGGGCGTGGCGATGGCGCTCGACGACGAAGGCGTCCGACAGCGACAGGGCGATTTTCCGCCCGGCCGCCCGTGCCAGACCGGCGGCCTTGGCGAACGCGCGTCGCGCCTCCTCGGGATCGAACAGATAACCCTCAAGATAGACGATGGCGGCCGACTCGATGACGGCAGGGTCGACGTCGGCGGGAGTGAGCGTGACGCAGGCGCCGAGATAGGTCGACATGGTGCGCTGCCCGTCGGGCGTGACATTGATCAGGCACCGGGCGGTGGCAGGGCCATGGTGAAGCGGCGCCGTCGTGAAGTGGGCGCCGGTGGCGCGGATGTCGTGGGCGAAGATGTCGCCAAGAGCGTCCGCGGCCACCTTGCCAATATAGGCCGAGCGTCCCCCCAGGCTGGCTACGCCAGCGACGGTGTTGGCCGCCGACCCTCCAGATGCTTCGATGCCGGCGGCCATCCGTCCGTAAAGCTCGGTCGCCCGCCCCTCGTCGATCAGAGTCATGGCGCCCTTGGCCATGTCCTCCTGGATCAGGAAGGCGTCGTCCGCTGGAGCGATGACGTCGACAATGGCGTTGCCGATGGCGGCGACATCGAAAAGAACGTGCATGGTCATGATCCCGCGGGCCGGGGCCCGTGCTGCCGAATAGGGCGCTCTGCTACAGGAAGCGGGCGATATTGACGAGCCCTGGCGCGCTCTCGCGGCGCCGGTTCGGCCTCATCCGCCCTGAAACAGCTCCCGGGACGGGCAAAGGTCGGCCAAGGCGCAGTCGGCGCAACGGGGTTTGCGCGCCACGCAGACATAGCGTCCCTGAAGGATCAGCCAGTGGTGAGCCCGGGTCAGGCCGACCTTGGGCGTGATCCGCATCAGATCCGCCTCGACCTGATCGGGCGTCTTGCCTTTCGACAGACCGAGCCTGTGCGCCACCCGATAGACGTGAGTGTCCACGGCGATGGCCGGCTCGACGCCCAGTTCGTTTAGCACGACACTGGCCGTCTTGCGCCCGACACCGGGCAGGGCCTGCAGCGCCTCGCGGTCCAGGGGAACCTCGCCGTCGAACTGTTCGACAAGGATCCGCGACAGGGCGATGACATTCCTGGCCTTGGTGTTGAACAGGCCGATCGAGCTGATGAACGGTTTCAAGCCGGACTCGCCGAGCGCAAGGACCTTTGCGGGGGTGTCGGCGACGGCGAAAAGGGGACCGGTGGCCTTGTTGACCGATACGTCGGTGGCCTGAGCCGACAGCACCACCGACACCAGCAGGGTGAAGGGCGTGGCGTAGACCAGTTCGGTGCGCGGATCGGGCATGGCGACGGCGAAGCGCTCAAAGATCGCGGCGATGCGCTCGCGTTCGCGGGGGGCAAGCCTGGGCGGCTTGAGGGCTGTGCTGGGTTTGAGTGCGGATGGCGGCATGGTCCGACCATGGCGTGGCGCCGCCCTCTCGCCAAGCGTCGCCGCGCCACCTATTTTCGGGCGGAAATGGATGGCCCCTTTTTCATGGACGCGGTGATCACGCCGCACCGCTCCCTGACAGCGCGCGGGTTCATCATTCTGATCTGTGTGCTGACTGCCATTAACGCCGCCTCGGCGGGCTTCTTCCTGTGGATCGGGGCGGGACCCGTGCCGATTTTCCTCGGCCTCGACCTGATGGCGATCATCGTCGCCTTCCGCGCCAGCAACCGCGCCACCTTGCGACAGGAGCGGATTCAGGTCACCGCCACTGAGGTTCGCGTGGCGCTACAGTCCCCGCGGGAGACGCGCCTGCTGTGGGCGTCGCCCACGGCCTTCACGCGGGTGACGCTCCAGGGAGAGCCGGGCGACGAGGACGATGTCCACATCCACATTTCGGACCAGCGCCTGCGCGTCGCCGGCGCCCTCAGCCGCCCTGAGCGCCTCGCCTTCGCCCGAGCTTTGGAGACGGCGATCCGGCGGGCGCGGTCGGCCCAAGGCTGATCCTCAGAGGATGTAGCGCGACAGGTCGGCGTTGCGGGCCAGATCGCCGACCAGTCGGCGCACGTCTTCGGCGTCCAGGGTCAGGGTGTCGCCCGAGCGGTCAGCGGCGGTGAAACTGATCTCCTCGACCATCTTCTCCAGGATCGTCTGCAGTCGGCGGGCGCCGATGTTCTCCACAGAACTGTTGACCGCCTCGGCGGCGTCGGCCAGGGCGTCGAGGGCGGCGTCGGTGAAGGCGAGGGTGACGCCCTCGGTGGCCAGAAGGGCCTGGTGCTGGCGGATCAAATTGGCCTCGGGTTCGGTGAGGATGCGGCGCAGATCGTCCCGGCTCAGGGGCTTGAGTTCGACGCGGATCGGCAGACGCCCCTGGAGTTCGGGCAGCAGGTCGGAAGGCTTGGCGACGTGGAAGGCCCCGGAGGCGATGAACAAGATGTGGTCGGTCTTTACCGGACCGTGCTTGGTCGAGACCGTCGTTCCCTCGATCAACGGCAGCAGGTCGCGCTGAACCCCTTCGCGGGAGACGTCGACGCCCGATCGCTCGGCGCGGGAGGCGACCTTGTCGATCTCATCGATGAAGACGATGCCGGCGTTCTGGGTCAGGTCTATGGCCTCGGCGACAAGGGAGTCGTCGTCGAGCAGCTTGTCGCTCTCCTCCGCGATCAACGGCGCCCAGGCGCCCTTGACCGTCGTCTTGTGGGCCTTGCGCTTGGCGCCGAAGGCCTTGCCCATCAGGTCCGACAAATTGACCATGCTCATCGAGGCGCCGGGCTGGCCGGGAATCTCGAAGCCCCCGGCGGGCGCGGCGTCCGGCAGGTTCAGTTCGACCTCCTTGTCGTCCAGTTCGCCGTCGCGCAGCTTGCGACGGAAGGCCTCGCGGGTGGCGGCCTGGGCGTGGGCGCCGACCAGGGCGTCGAGAATGCGCTCCTCGGCCGCCGTTTCGGCCTTGGCCCGCACCGCGCCGCGGCGGCGCTCACGCACCATCCCCACGGCGCTTTCCACCAGGTCGCGGATGATCTGATCGACGTCGCGGCCGACATAGCCGACCTCGGTGAACTTGGTCGCCTCGACCTTGAGGAACGGCGACTGGGCCAGCCGAGCCAGCCGCCGGGCGATCTCGGTCTTGCCCACGCCGGTGGGGCCGATCATCAGGATGTTCTTGGGCGTGACCTCGTCGATCAGGTCCGGCGCCAGGCGCCGACGGCGCCAGCGGTTGCGCAGGGCGATGGCCACGGCGCGCTTGGCCTCGGCGTGGCCGACCACGAAGCGGTCCAGTTCAGAGACGATTTCCCGGGGCGTGAACTCGGACATGGCGGTCAGATCGTTTCGACGGTGAGGGAGCCGTTGGTGTAGACGCAGATGTCGGCGGCGATGCCCATGGCGCGGCGGGCGATCTCCTCGGCGGTGAGATCAAACTCAATCATCGCCCGGGCGGCGGCCAGGGCATAGGCGCCGCCCGAGCCGATCGAGGCGACGCCGTATTCCGGCTCGAGCACGTCGCCCGCCCCCGAAAGGGTGAAGATCGAGGTGGCGTCGGCGGCAATCAGCATCGCCTCCAGCCGTCGCAGGTAGCGGTCGGTGCGCCAGTCCTTGGCCAGGTCGACGCAGGCCCGGACAAGCTGGTCCGGATACTGCTCCAGCTTGGTTTCCAGCCGCTCGATCAGGGTGAAGGCGTCGGCGGTCGCCCCGGCGAAGCCGGCCACCACCTTGCCGCCGGCCAGACGGCGCACCTTTCGGGCGTTGCCCTTGACGATGGTCTGGCCCATCGACACCTGACCATCGCCGGCGACAACGGTCGATCCCCCCTTGCGCACGGCGAGAATCGTGGTCCCGTGCCAATCGGGGAAGGCGGCGGCGGTGGTTCGCATCGCCTGGATGTGGCGGCGAGGTCAGGGCGGGTCAAGACGCATGAGTTTTTCCGATGACGAGGTCGAACGCTACGCCCGCCATCTGGTGCTGCGGGAGATCGGCGGGCCGGGCCAGCAGGCCCTAAACGCGGCCAGTGTTCTGATGGTCGGCGCCGGCGGCCTGGGCGCGCCGGCCACGCTCTACCTGGCGGCGGCGGGGGTCGGCCGGATCGTGCTGGCCGATCCGGACATCGTCAGTCTGTCGAACCTGCAGCGTCAGGTGCTCTATGGCGTCGGCGACCTGGGAGCCGGCAAGGTGGCCACGGCGGTGCGACGTCTGGCGGAGATCAATCCCCATGTCGTCGTCGAGCCGGTCGCCGCGGCGGTCACCGCCGAAAACGCCGAGGCGCTGATGGCTCCGCACGATCTGGTGCTGGACGGCACCGACGACTTCGCCACCCGCTTCGCCGTCAGCGACGCGGCGGTGCGCCTGGGCAAGACCCTGGTCAGCGGCGCGATCGGCCGTTGGACCGGCCAGGTCGGGGTGTTTCCCGGCCGGCCCTGCTACCGCTGCCTGGTGCCCGACATTCCGCCCGACGCGGAGACCTGCGCCCTCGTCGGCGTGGTTGGCGCACTTGCCGGGGTGATTGGCTCGATGATGGCTCTGGAGGCCGTGAAGGTGATCGCTGGCGCCGGCGAGCCGCTCCTGGGCCGCCTGCTGATCTACGACGGTCTGGCCGGCGAGGCCCGAACCGTGCGCCTTGGCGCAGATCCGCACTGCCCGGCTTGCGGAATTGGCGACGGACCCGCCCGATCGGTGTTATAGGCCAAGCTTCACCTTGGCCTATACGGGAACCCGGCCATGAAACCCTCCGTCACCCGCGCCATCGGCGCGTCGCTCGCCGTCCTTTTGCTGGTGTCTGCGGTCCACGCCGCGCCGCCGATCGCCGACTATGGCAAGCTGCCGGCGGTAGAGCAGATCCTGCTGTCGCCTTCGGGCCAGAAGATCGTCGCCATCGCCGTGGCCCACGACCGCCGGCTGGTGGTGGTCAAGCCGACTCGCGGGGCGCCGCTGTTCAGCATCGACTCCGGCGACCTGAAGCTGCGCGAGGTGGCCTGGATGGGCGAGGACCACATCCTGCTGTCGGCCAGCAAGACCATGAAGTTCCAGAATGTCACCCCGATCGAAGCCTTCCAATCGACCATTGTCGACGCCCGGACCGGCCGGCTGACCTATGTGTTCCAGAATGAGCACAAGGTTTTTCACGCCACCTTCGGCGACTATGGTCACGGCGCCGAAGGAACCCGCCAGTACGGCTATTTCGGCGGTCTGACCCTGACCGGCGGCGGCGGCTCCATGGTGGATTTCGACCAGGGAAACGTCTCCATCGAACACGCTCATATCGACCTCTACAAGGTCGATCTGGACACCGGCGCGACCCGTGTTCTGGCGGCCGGCAGCGACGTTCGCGACCTGGCCTGGGTGCTGGACGCCTCGGGCGGCGTTACGGCCCACGCCAGCTATGACCGCAAGGGCCGCTGGCGCCTGTTTGCCGATCCGTTGGAAAAGGCCTTGGTCGCCGAGGCGGCCGACCCGACCGGCGATATCGGGCTTGAGGGGCTCGGGCGCGCGCCCGGCACGGTGCTGGTCTTCCAGCCGACGGGGCCTGACAACGACTTCGCCCTGCTCGAATATCCGGCGGCGGCCGGATCGACCGGCGTCGCCCTTTTCAAGGACGAGGACGTTCGCGACAGGCTTCGCGATCCGGTGACGGGTCTGCTGATCGGCGGCGTGACCAATGGCGCCCCGCCGCGCACGATCCTGTTCGACCCCGTCCAGCAGTCCCGGTTCGACAAGGTGGCCCGGGCCTTCAAGGGCGAGACGGTCAATCTGGTGTCCGCCACGTCCGGTTTGGACAAGATGATCATCCTGACCGAGGGGCCAGGCGATTCGGGCACCTATTTCCTGGCCGACATGAGCCTCAATACCGTCGAGGCGATCGGCTGGGCCTACCCGACCATCCTGCAGGAGGCTGTCGGGCCGGTGAAACTGGTCGACTACAAGGCCGCCGACGGCTTGGCTCTGCAGGGGGTTCTCACCCTGCCCCCTGGCCGCGAGGCCAAGGGTCTGCCCCTGGTGGTCCTGCCGCACGGCGGGCCGGAGGCGCGCGACGACGTTCGGTTCGACTGGTGGGCGCAGGCCTTCGCCTCCCGCGGCTAT
>CAIQDO010000162.1 GCA_903870555.1 uncultured Caulobacteraceae bacterium | reverse complement strand
GGTCGCCCACATCTGGTTCCTCAAGTCGCTGCCCAGCCGCATCGCCATGATGCTGGACATGCCGCTGAAGGACATCGAGCGTGTCCTCTATTTCGAATATTACATCGTCACCGAACCCGGCCTCACCAGCCTCAAACAGCACCAGCTCCTGTCTGAAGACGAATATCTGCGGTTCCAGGAGGAATTCGGCGAGGACAGCTTCACCGCCGAGATCGGCGCGGAGGCCATCCAAGGCCTGCTGAAGGCGATCGACCTCGTCACCGAGGCCGAGCGTCTGCGTGAAGAGTTGATCACCACCACCTCCGAGATCAAGCTCAAGAAGACCTCCAAGCGCCTGAAGATCCTTGAGGCCTTCCACGAGAGCGGCAATCGCCCCGAGTGGATGGTGATGACGGTGATCCCCGTGATCCCGCCCGAACTGCGCCCCCTGGTGCCGCTGGACGGTGGTCGTTTCGCCACCTCCGACCTCAACGATCTCTATCGTCGGGTGATCAACCGCAACAACCGCCTTAAGCGCCTGATCGAGCTTCGCGCGCCTGACATCATCATTCGCAACGAGAAGCGGATGCTGCAGGAGTCGGTGGACGCCCTGTTCGACAACGGCCGTCGCGGCCGGGTCATCACCGGCGCCAACAAGCGTCCGCTGAAGTCCCTCGCCGACATGCTGAAGGGCAAGCAGGGTCGCTTCCGCCAGAACCTGCTCGGCAAGCGCGTCGACTACTCCGGCCGTTCGGTCATCGTCGTCGGTCCCGACCTGAAGCTGCACGAGTGCGGCCTGCCCAAGAAAATGGCCTTGGAACTGTTCAAGCCGTTCATCTACGCGCGCCTCGACGCCAAGGGCCTGTCCGGCACCGTCAAGCAATCCAAGCGCATGGTCGAGCGCGAGCAACCGCAGGTGTGGGACATCCTCGAGGAGGTGATCCGCGAGCATCCCGTGCTGCTCAACCGCGCCCCGACCCTTCACCGTCTGGGCATCCAGGCGTTCGAGCCCAAGCTGATCGAAGGCAAGGCCATCCAGCTTCACCCGCTGGTCTGCACCGCCTTCAACGCTGACTTCGACGGTGACCAGATGGCTGTCCACGTGCCCCTGTCGCTGGAAGCCCAGCTCGAGGCGCGGGTGCTGATGATGTCCACCAACAACATCCTGTCCCCCGCCAACGGCAAGCCGATCATCGTGCCGTCGCAGGATATCGTGCTGGGCCTCTATTACATCTCCCAGTCCAAGCCGGGCGAGCCAGGCGAAGGCAAGGCGTTCTTCGATGTCGGTGAGATCGAGGCGGCGCTCGACGCCGGCGTCGTCACCCTGCACACCAAGATCAAGGCCCGATTCACCGAGATGGACCCGTCCGGCGCCATGGTCCGCAAGGTCATCGACACCACGCCGGGCCGGATGAAGATCGCCGCCCTTCTGCCAGCCAACGTCAACATCGGCCATCGCCTGGTCGACAAGAGCCTGACCAAGAAGGAAATCGGCAACCTGATCGATCAGGTCTACCGGCACTGTGGGCAGAAGGCGACGGTGATCTTCGCCGACCAAATCATGCGCCTGGGCTTCCGCGAGGCGGCCAAGGCCGGCATTTCCTTCGGCAAGGACGACATCATCATACCCAAGAGCAAGAAGGGGATCGTCGAGGGCACGCGCCGGCTGGTCGAGGAATATGAGCAGCAATACGCCGATGGCCTGATCACCAAGGGCGAAAAGTACAACAAGGTGGTCGATGCCTGGTCCAAGACCACGGACCGCGTTTCGGACGAGATGATGGCCGAGATTTCCGCGGCCCATGTCGACGAGAACGGCCGCACCAAGGAGATCAACTCGGTCTGGATGATGGCCAACTCCGGCGCCCGCGGTTCGCAGGCCCAGATGAAGCAGCTCGGCGGGATGCGCGGCCTGATGGCCAAGCCGTCCGGCGAGATCATCGAGACGCCGATCATCTCCAACTTCAAGGAAGGCCTCACCGTTCAGGAGTACTTCAACTCCACCCACGGCGCCCGTAAGGGCCTGGCCGACACGGCCCTGAAGACGGCCAACTCAGGCTACCTTACCCGCCGTCTCGTCGACGTGGCTCAGGACTGCATCATCACCGAGGAAGACTGCGGCACCACGCGGGGCATCACCCTGCGCGCCGTGGCCGAAGGCGGCGAGGTGCAGGTCTCGCTCGGCCAGCGCGTCCTTGGCCGCTTTTCGGCCGAGGCCATCAAGGCGCCCGGCACCGACCAGGTGATCATCCCCGCCGACTCCTATCTCGACGAGGACATGATCGAGATCATCGAGACCCAGGGCGTCCAGTCCGCCAAGGTGCGCTCGGTGCTGACGTGCGAGACCAAGGTGGGCGTCTGCGGCGCCTGCTACGGTCGCGACCTCGCGCGCGGCACGCCGGTGAATATCGGCGAAGCGGTCGGCGTCATCGCCGCCCAGTCGATCGGCGAACCGGGCACCCAGCTGACGATGCGGACCTTCCACATCGGCGGCGCCGTTCAGGTGGCCGAACAGTCCTTCTTCGAGGCTTCCAACGACGGCGTCCTGAAGGTCTCTCCCGGCAACACCGTCGTCGCTCCCGATGGCGATGTCATCGTCATGAGCCGCAACCTGCAGATCACCATCCAGGTCGATGGCGTCGATCGCGAAACCTACAAGCCGCCCTATGGTGCGCGCCTGAAGGTCAAGGATGGCTCGCCGATCAAGCGTGGCACGCGCTTCGCCGAATGGGACCCCTACACCACGCCGATCATCACGGAAGTCGCGGGTCGGGTGCGCTTCGAGGATCTCGTGGAAGGAATCTCCGTCCGCGAGGAGGCCGACGAAGCCACCGGCATCTCCAACCGCGTGGTCATCGATTGGCGTGCTTCGGCCCGGGGCGCCGATCTGCGCCCCAGCGTCGCGGTGCTCGATGAGACGGGCGCCTACAAGCGTCTGGCCAACGGCGGCGAGGCCCGTTACCTCCTTCCCGTCGGCGCCATTCTGTCGGTCGGCAATGGCGACGAAGCCAAGCCGGGCGAGGTTCTCGCCCGTCTGCCCACCGAGAGCGCCAAGTCGCGGGACATCACCGGCGGTCTGCCGCGGGTCGCCGAGCTGTTCGAAGCCCGCCGCCCCAAGGATTGCGCCGTGATCGCCGAAATGGATGGCCGCGTCGAATTCGGTCGCGACTACAAGAACAAGCGGCGCATCAAGATCACCCCGGAAGAGGGAGAAGCCGTCGAGTTCCTGATCCCGAAGGCCAAGCACATCGCGGTCCACGATGGCGATTCGATCCGCAAGGGCGAGTACATCATCGATGGCAACCCCGATCCGCACGACATCCTGCGGATTCTGGGGATCGAGGCCCTGGCCGAGTTCCTGGTCAACGAAATTCAGGAAGTCTACCGTCTGCAGGGCGTGCCGATCAACGACAAGCACATCGAGACGATCGTGCGCCAGATGCTGCAGAAGGTGGAAATCCTTGAGCCAGGCGACACCGGCCTGATCAAG
>CAIQDO010000161.1 GCA_903870555.1 uncultured Caulobacteraceae bacterium | reverse complement strand
GGTGGTTCTGCGTGGAAGGGCCATCGCTCAACGAATAAAAGGTACTCTAGGGATAACAGGCTGATTTTGCCCAAGCGTCCACAGCGACGGCAAAGTTTGGCACCTCGATGTCGGCTCATCACATCCTGGGGGTGGAGCAGCTCCCAAGGGTTCGGCTGTTCGCCGATTAAAGTGGTACGTGAGCTGGGTTCAGAACGTCGTGAGACAGTTTGGTCCCTATCTGCCGTGGGTGTACGAAGCTTGAGAGGATCTGTCCCTAGTACGAGAGGACCGGGATGGACATACCTCTGGTGGACCTGTCGTGGCGCCAGCCGCGCAGCAGGGTAGCTAAGTATGGACTAGATAACCGCTGAAAGCATCTAAGCGGGAAACTAACCTCAAAACAAGGCTTCGCCGAGAGCCGTGGTAGACCACCACGTTGATAGGCCAGGTGTGGAAGCGCCGCGAGGCGTGTAGCTTACTGGTACTAATCGCTCGATAGGCTTGATCGTTCTCATTAAAGCTCATGAGGCGCAGCGTTCATTGTGCCGTGACAATGTCATATGATGTCTTCTTCGCATCCGTTTTGTTGACCTGGTGGCTTTGCCGGGAGGTCCCCACCCGATCCCATTCCGAACTCGGTCGTTAAGCCCCCCTGGGCCGATGGTACTTCGTCTTAAGTCGCGGGAGAGTAGGTCGCTGCCAGGTCTACAAAACGGATGCCAAGGATCACCAAACCCGATCCCCTAGGCCGCCCTTCACTCACGTCCCCTATCCGCACCTTTGTCGCGGGGTGGAGCAGCCCGGTAGCTCGTCAGGCTCATAACCTGAAGGTCACAGGTTCAAATCCTGTCCCCGCACCCAAAGTTCCCAAATACCCACCGCCCCAAATACTCGGCGGGTTTTTGCGTTCGGGTTCCCGGCCCGGCCGCCGTCTGGGCTTGTGGCCAGACCAAAGTCCCGTCATGCCTCTGTCGACGAACGACCGACGGCGGAACCGGACATGACCAAGCTGATCTATGTGCTCAATGGCCCGAATCTGAATCTTCTGGGACGGCGGGAACCGGAAATTTACGGCCATGAGACCTTGGCCGACGTCGAGGCCGATTGCCGCGCGACGGCCGGAGAGTGCGGACTCTCCCTGCGGTTCTTTCAAAGCAACCGCGAATACGAACTGATCGACTGGATCCATGAGGCGCGGGCGGACGCTGAGGGCATCGTCATCAATCCAGCCGCCTTCACCCACACCTCGGTGGCCATCCTTGACGCCCTGAAGACGTTCAGCGGGCCTATCTTCGAGGTGCACATCTCCAACGTCCACCAGCGGGAGGCCTTCCGCCACCATTCCTATGTGTCGCTCGCGGCCACCGGTGTCATCGCGGGATTTGGCGTGGCGGGTTACGCCTTCGCGATCCGCCGGCTCGGACAGTTGCTCGCCGTAACGAAGCCACCGGCCTGATTTCTCCGGCCATAATTGACCGCGGCAGTCAGCCGACCCGCACTTCCAGCAACGCCAGGTCCGGGGCGCAATCCTCCAGGACGAAGGCCTCGCCCGGCGGAATGACGAAGGCGTCGGCGGGGCCGAGGGCGCGGCGGCCCTGGCAATCCAACGTCGCCGAGCCCTCGAGCAGAAATCCGAACAGCAGTTCGCGGTTGTGACCGGGAACCGCGAGCCGCTGGCCGCCCGCCGGCCGCAGCACCTTCAAATCGGCCAGGCCGCGCGTCGTCGCCGTCATCGCCGTGTCCTGACGCTCGAAGCCGCCCTCGCCCTCGGGCGTCCAGGGCGCCGTCGCCGCTACGTGGTGGATGAAGCCTTGACCGCCGTAGTCGCGATCCGGCAGGTTCCGGCCGGTCGGCAGGGTCATGGCGTGGTCGGCGATGGTCTCATGCAGGGCCGGGCAGCCGATCTCCACAACCTCCAGGCCCGCCGACGCCTCCAGCACCCGGTGGCGGATGCGCGGCGGCTGGACGACGAAATCGCCGGGCCGCATGACGATGGGATCGCCCTGATCCTCATAGGCCACCCGCACCCATCCGCGTCGGCAGAAGATCATCTGGAAGCGGATCTTGTGGAAATGGACCCAGTCGGCCAGCAGGCCGCCGCCTGGAATGGCGATGTGCGAGGCGATGTAGCGCCCGCCGAGCCGTCCCGGGATCAGGTCGCGGTAAATCATTCCCGCCCGACCAGGCGCTGGCGGCGGCCCGTCGCCCGAACGGTTGATGACGAAGGTGGGCTGAAGGGGCGGGATCTCCATCGGTGGATCGGCTGGAACCCAATCCACCACGACGCCGGCTGGCCCGTCGCGTCGCCTGTTCGGCTCCGGCGGCAGGACCGTGCAGGGCAGCCTAAGCCGCGGGGCCGCGCCCTCGCCGGGCGCAAGCCTGAGCCGCAGGCCATGTCCGGACAGGCTGGCGGTGGTCGGCGCCTCCGCCGGGAAGATCATCTCGATGCGGAATCCCAGTTCGCCGACGAAGAAGGCCAGGGCGGCATTGAGGTCGGGGCAGGGGACGAAGACCTCGGCCTGCGGAGGCGGGGCAGGGGGGGCGGTCTGGCTGGCGGCGTCGCTCATCAGCCTTCATGCGTCCAGGTCGCCCCATCCGGCAAGTCTCAACCGGCGGTTGTCGAACGGCGCCGGAGTGGCTAGTCGAGGCGGCAACAGGAGAACGCCATGACTGTACCCGCCACGATGAAGGTCGCCGCCGTCAAAGCCCCGGGCGGGCTCGACCGGATCGCCATCGAAACGCGTCCGACGCCGGTCGTCGGGCCGGGCCAGATCCTGGTGCGCGTTCACGCCAGCTCCCTCAATTTTCACGATTTCGCGGTTGTGGCGGGCATGATCCAGACGCCCGACGGCCGGATCCCGATGTCTGACGGCGCCGGCGAGGTCGTCGCCGTCGGCGAGGGCGTCACCGCCTGGAAGGCCGGCGACTCGGTTCTGTCGGCGTTCTTCCCCAACTGGCCCTCCGGTGGGCCGTCTCTGTCGCGCCTTACCGGCGTGCCCGGCGATCATATCGATGGCTTCGCCGCGGAATATGTCGCCATGCCGGCCGGCGCCTTTACCCGTCTGCCGAACGGCTGGAGCGCGGCCGAGGCCGCCACCCTGCCCTGCGCCGCTCTCACAGCCTGGCGGGCCCTGATCGTTGAGGCCCGCATCAAGGCGGGCGACGTGGTCCTGACCCAGGGCACGGGCGGGGTGTCGATCTTCGCTCTGCAGCTGGCCAAGGCGGCCGGGGCCACCGTAATCGCCACCTCGTCTTCCGCGGACAAACTCGCGCGATTGAAGGCCCTGGGGGCCGATCACCTGATCAACTACAAGGAAGACGAACGATGGGGCCAGACCGCCGCGGCACTTGCCGGCGGCGGCGGCGTTCACGCCGTGGTCGAGATCGGCGGGCCAGGCACCCTCGGCCAGTCGATTCACGCCTGCCGCATCGGCGGTCACATCTCGCTGATCGGCGTGCTGACCGGGGTTTCGGGCGAGGTTCCCACCGCCCTGGCCATGTCCAAGAACGTCACGATCAAGGGCGTCACGGTCGGGTCGATCCAGGAGCAGGAGGAGATGATCGCCGCGATCGACGCCGCTGGGCTTCGACCGGTAATCGACTCGACTTTCTCTCTGGACCAGATCGCGTCCGCCTTCGCCCACCAGATCTCCCAGAGGCATTTCGGCAAGATCTCCCTGAGTTTCTAGCTGTTGTTGCAATTGCGACTTGCGCGCAAATCGAACGCGGCGCCTAGTTCGGAGGGTCAGCTACGGAGGGCAGCCATGAGCGAAGTCCAGAGTTCGTCACATCGCCGGGCGACGCCGGTTCAGGCGCGCTCCGCCGCCACCGTTGAGACCATACTCGCGGCCTCGTCGGCACTGCTGGTCGATCAGGGCCTGCCGGGCTTCAATACCAACGCCGTGGCCAAGGCGGCGGGGGTGAACGTCGCCACGCTCTACCACTACTATCCGCACAAGAACGCCATCCTGAGGCAGCTGTTCGAACGCGACGAGGAGGCTCGCGCGGCCTTTATCCGCCTGCGGCTCGAAGACCTCAAGACCACGACCGACCTGGCCGGTTGGGTCCACGATATTGTCGTCACCCTGGTCCGCATGCGCGAAAGTCAGCCGGCCGGAGCCGCGCTGCGCCGCGCTTGTCGCGCGGTTCCGGACCTCATGGAGGTGGAGGAGGGTGTTAACGCCGAACTGGGCGGCACTTTGGCCGAGGCGCTACGCCATCGCATGCCAGCCTTGACCCTCGCGCGGGCCGCGGCGGCGGGCAGGGCGATGGTCGAGGTGACTTCGACCCTGCTCGACTTCGCCCGGGATAAGCCCGAAGCCGCCAAGGAAATGGCCGAAGTGCTTGAAGATCTGATCGGCGGCCTCTTCGTCCAGTTGGCGAAGACGACGTCGGCTCCCTGAAGCCGCGTTAAGCGAGGTCGGGGCGGTCGAGGAAGCCTACTACCGCCTCCAGGAACATGTCGTTCCGGTCGCCGGCCACCATGTGGCCCGCGTTGGCCACGTCGGTGAACACCCCGTGCTTCAGGGTGGCCACGAAGGCCAAGGCGGCGTCCAGCGACACAAGTTCGCTCATCCGACCGCGGATCAGGTGGATCGGGATATCGATATTGCGGCAGCGGGCCTCGAGGTCCTCGCCGTGATTGTCCGGGCCGCTTTGGCGCACGCCGCTGACGAACTTCGGGTCCCAGTGCCAGCGGTAGCGGCCGTCCGCGCCGTGGCGCAGGTTCTTGCGCAACCCCGACAGGTCCTTGGGCCGGGGACGATGGGGCAGATAGGCGGCGATCGAGTCGGCAGCCGCCTCCAGGCTGTGGAAGCCGTGTTCGAGATGCGCGCCCATGAAACCCATGATCTTGGCGACGCCCGCCGGATCGCTGCGTGGGATGATGTCGACCAGGGTCAGGGATGAAAAGGTCCCAGGCGCCAGCACCGCCTCAGCCAGCATTCCGGCAATGCCGCCGAGGGAGGCGCCGATCAGGGCCGGCGGCCCGTCCAGGGTGGCGGCCACGTCGATCAGATCCTCGGCGTAGCGCTCGGTTGCATAGTCGCCGTCGGGATCCCAGCCACTCTCTCCATGACCCCGGAGGTCGAGCGACACGGTCTTCCAGCCGAGGTTGGCGAGCCTCATCGCCGTCGAGGCCCAGGAATGGCGGGTCTGACCGCCGCCGTGGGCCAGGATGATCGACCCGCGCCTCGGCTCGCCGGCGACGTCGGCGGCGAGCGTCAGGCCGGAGCGGGTGGCAAAGGTGGCGACGAGGCTGTCCACGGCGGCGATTCCCTATTTTGCCGACGAGTCGTAACGGGGCTCCGCAAGGTCCGGCAAGGCGTTGTTTGGCCGGTCCCGTCCGCTAAGGTTTGGCGCGCTGCGCAACCCTGGAGCCCTCGTGAAGCCGATACTGATCCTGTTCGCCCTATTGGCCCTGGCAGGCGTCGCGCGATCCGCCCCCGCCGTGCTCTTGCGGCCCGACCGGGTGTGGACCGCCGATGAAGTCGTCCACGCCGGTTGGGCGGTTCTCGTGCAGGGCGACCGGATAGCCGCTGTCGGACTGGCCACCGGCCTGTCACCGCCGGCCGGGACGGTGACGATCGACCTTCCGGGCGAGACCCTGATCCCGGGATTGATGGACCTGCATTCCCACCTGCTGCTGCACCCCTACAAGGAAACCCTGTGGGACGATCAGGTGCTGAAGGAGCCCGGACCCTACCGCACTCTTCGGGCGGGCAAGCAGGCCGCCGCAACCTTGATGGCGGGCTTCACCACCCTGCGCGACCTGGGCACCGAGGGCGCCGGCTACGCCGATGTGGCGGTGAAGCGGGCGATCGACGAGGGGATGATCCCGGGACCCCGACTGTGGGTCGCCACCCGCGCCATCGTCGCCGAGGGGGCCTATGGCCCCGCCGCCCGCGTCTGGCGCCCGGATGTCGACCTGCCGCAGGGCGCGCAGGAGGTCAGCGGCGTCGAAGACATCGTTCGGGCGGTCCGGCAGCAGGCGGCGCGGGGCGCGGACTGGATCAAGCTCTACGCCGACTATCGCGCCGGTCCCGGCGGCGAGGCGGAGCCGACCCTGTCGCTGGAAGAGATCCAGGCGGCTGTGGCCGCCGCCCATTCGCTCGGCCGCCCTGTGGCCGTCCATACCGCCACCGCCGAGGGCATGCGCCGCTCGATCCTGGCCGGGGTCGACACCATCGAGCATGGTTACGGCGGCACCGAGGAGATCTTCCGCCTGATGGCCGCCCGCGGCGTCGCCTACATGCCAACCCTGACCGCCGTGGCGGCGACCAGCGAATATTTCCAGCACTATGTTCCCGGGAGCTCAGCGCCGACCGCCGCCATGGCCAATGCCGAGCGCGCGTTTCGGCTGGCCTTGAAGAGCGGCGTGACGATTGGCCTGGGCAGCGACGTCGGCGTGTTCGCCCATGGCGCCAACTGGCGGGAATTGGAATGGATGGTCAAGGACGGCATGACGCCGGCCCAGGCCCTGACCGCCGCCACCGCCACCGACGCTCGCGTTCTGGGCCGATCGGCCGATCTCGGCCGTGTGCGCCCGGGTTTTCTCGCCGATCTTGTGGCGATGAAGGGCGACCCGACGACTGACATCGCCGCCACCGGGCGCGTCGATTTTGTGATGAAGGGCGGGGTCGTCTACCGTCGCCCCTGACGGCTCAGCCCGGGCGTTCTCCGGCCGCGATGCGGGCGGCGATGGCCTCCAGCACCGCCGGCAGGTCGGCGACGCTTTCGATCACATAGTCGGCGCCGGCGGCCATCAGGGCCGCGGCGGCGACGGCGACACGGGCGGTGCGCTCCGCGGCGGGCAGGGCGCGATAGTCGGCGAGGCTCAGGCCCACACCGTTGCCGGAACCGGCCAGGCCGACGGTCCAGGTTCCAGCGGCGACGCCCTCGCCGATGCCCACCGGCGCGTCGTCGACCTTAACGCAGGCGCGCGCCGGCCAAGCCTTTAGCTCACTCAGCACCTTCCACAACATCAGCGGCGAGGGCCGCCCCGCGGCCGTCTCGCCCGAGCAGACGACGCTGGCCGGCGAATAGCCCTGCGCGGCGGCCAGCGGCAGGATGTCTGCCATCATCGTCCGGGTGTAGCCGGTGCAGGAGCCGATCTTGATGCCCTCGGCGGCGAGGGAGACCGCCAATTCGGCGGCGCCGGGGATCAGGTCCGAATGGGCGCCGGCGGCGGCCCGCATCAGCGGCTCGACCGCGTCGTGCAGCCGGTCGCCGTCGGCCTCCGTGGCGTCGCGGCCATGGGCGGCGGTCCATGCGGCGGCGACCCGCTCCATCGCCAGAATGGCGCGGATGTGGTCACGCTTGGCGACGCCCATGTCGCGGCGGGCCTCGGCGTCACTGATCGCCACCCCCTCGCCCGCGAAGGCCGTGCGCAGGGATTCCACCGGCGCCATGCAGCCGAAATCGACCATGGTTCCGGCCCAGTCGAACACCACCGCCGCGATCGTCGAAGTCATAATCCGGTCTCTCCCAAGGTCGTCTGATAAAGCCCGCCGATCACCTGTTCGGCGATGGCGAAGGCGGTGGACGCGCCGGAGCCGCTGGTGACCATCACCAGGCGGACGTCCGGCGCCGGCCTCTCGACGAACATCGCCCGGTCGGGCGCGCTCGAATAGGTTCCCGTCCAGCGCTCGATCACCGGCGGCGGGGTGACGCCGAGCGCCGCTTCGAATTCTTCCAGGATCAGGGCTTCGACGGCCTCGGGCGCGAAGGGATCGGGCGTGTCGGCGTAATGGTGGCTGTCTCCGACCACCAACGAGCCGTCAGCCCCCTGGGTGACGATCAGATGGATCCCGTGGCGCAGATGCTCGGGTTGTTCGTTCGCGAGCACACCGCGCAGGGCGTCGGCTTCCGGCAGTTCGCTGTAGCCGAGGTAGCGGACCAGACCCAGGTCCGACATCACCGCCCCTGGCAGGCGGAACCCCGGGTCGGCCAGGCGCATCATGCTCAGGCGGCAGCGAGTGACACCGTGGCGGGCGATGGCGTCCGGGAACAGGCTGACGAGGTCATCGCCTGGGCAAACCACGGCCGAGTCGGCCTCGATCACGCCGCGCGAGGTGCGGATGATTGGCGGCGCCACATCCAGAACGGCGGTGAGGCCGCGGAATTCCACGCCCCAGCGTCGCATCAGCCAGGCGCGTAAGGCCGGAACGGCCAGCCGCGATTCGACGCGAAGCTCGTGCGGGCTGGTCAGGGCGCCAAGGACGCCCCGCGGGCGGAGCATCGGCAAGCAGTCGGCCACGTCTTCGGGCGTCAGGATGGCGCAACCCGCGCCCATCGCCGTCTGAAGGAAGGCCCGCGCCACGGCCTGGGATTCCGGACGCCGGAACGGCAGGATCAGGCCCCTGTGCTCGACGGCGATTCCCGCCTCGGGCGCGATGGCGGCCCACAAATCGCGGGAGCGCACGGCGCGGCTCCAGGTCTCGCCATGTTGCTGGCCCGTGACGGTGACGAAGCCGAAATTGCGGATCGACGCGCCGTTGGCCTGGGCGTCGCGGTCGATCACGACCACCCGTTTGCCCAGCCGGGCGGCGGCCCAGGCGTGAGCCAGGCCGACAATGCCCGCGCCGACCACCGCCAGGTCGAACCGGCTCGTCAAACGCTCATCCCTTCGCCAATGCCTCCGGCCGCCTGCCTCACCGGTCGTGCCCCCTGGACAAACGCTGCGGACCCGACCAACCGTGCGCCACTCTCCGGCGGGCGGGGCGAGGAACCTGAATGCAGCGTCGTTTCACCCTGTTCGTCCTGGCCGCGATGGTCCTCGGCGTGCTCGCCGGCTATGTCATCAATCGTCTCGTCACTGATCCGGCGCACGTCAAGCAGATCGCCGAAAACCTGTCTATCGTGACGGACGTCTTCCTGCGGCTGATCAAGATGATCATCGCCCCGCTGGTGTTCTCGACCCTGGTGGTCGGCATCGCCCACATGGAGGACGGCGCCGCCATCGGCCGGGTGGGGGCCAAGGCCATCGGCTGGTTCATCCTCGCCTCCCTGGTGTCCCTGTCGCTGGGCCTGGGGATGGTCACCCTGCTTCACCCGGGCCTGGGCCTGAACCTCGTCATCCCCGCCGTCACCGCCCACAGCGATGTCGTCACCCAGGCCATGACCTTGAAGGACTTCGTCACCCATGTGGTGCCGACCTCGATCGTCCAGGCCATGGCCAACAATGAGATCCTGCAGATCGTGGTGTTCTCGATCTTTGTCGGCACCGCCATCGCCGCCACCGAGAGCCGGGCGCCCGCCGTGCTGGCCATGGCTGAGCAGATCGCCCAGATCATGCTGAAGGTGACCGGCTATGTGATGCTGTTCGCCCCCTTCGCCATCTTCGCCGCCCTGGCCTCGACAGTCGCAACTCAGGGCGTCGGCGTGCTGCTCGGCTACGCCAAGTTCGTCGGCGGCTTCTATTTCTCGCTGGTGCTGCTGGCGCTGCTGCTGCTGGGCGTATGCTTCCTGGCGGTCGGCCGCCGCACCCTGGCCCTGGTCGCGGTGATCCGCGACCCGGCCATCCTGGCCTTCTCGACGGCCAGTTCCGAGGCGGCCTATCCGCGCATTCTTGAGGGCCTGCAACGGTTCGGCGTGTCGCGCCGCATCGCCAGCTTCGTCCTGCCGCTGGGCTATTCGTTCAATCTGGTGGGGTCGATGATGTACATGACCTTCGCCACCCTGTTCATCGCCCAGGCCTACCACATCACCCTGACGCTCGGTCAGGAGCTGGTGATGCTACTGACGCTGATGGTCACCAGCAAGGGCATGGCCGGCGTGCCTCGCGCCGCCCTCGTGGTGGTGGCGGCGATTCTGCCGGCCTTCCACCTGCCCGAGGCCGGGCTGCTGCTGATTCTGGCCGTCGACCATCTCCTCGACATGGGCCGCAGCGCCACCAACGTGGTCGGAAACTCGGTGGCCGCGACCATGATCGCGAAATGGGAAGGGGAACTGGGACCGGAGACCGTGGCCGTGGGGGCTTAGGTTGGCGCTCGCCGCGCCTCAGTGGCGCACCGCATTCAGGACGAACTGGACCACCACCGCGGCGCCGGACAGCATCAGGCCATAGAAGAACACCTGATAGGCCTGACCCAGACGCTTGTACTTCTTGGTCTGCAGCACCCGTCCGAGCTGGTAGATGTCGTGGATCATCGCTCGGTGCAGCTTGGTCTCGTCCTCCAGCAGATCGCGTATCCGCGACTGGAAGTCCTCTTCCGGCATCCGGGCGAACACGCCGAAGAACAGCAGGTTTGGCGATGGGTCGTGAGCCTTGGACGTCGCCGGCAGCATCGCCATCACCACCAGGGTGGCGGCGATGAAGGCGGTGGTCATCAGCAGGACCACAGTGGCGGACGGATGACCGTCGTGCACCTCCTTCAGGGACGTGCTGAAGATCAGGAATGAGGCGCCCAGCAGCACATTGGCCTTGAAGTCGGCCATCGACGACAGCTGGATGTGGTGCTGCTGCACCACGCGCAAGAACTCTACCGCCTGATTCGAGCGAACAGGCGTTGACGCGCGTATGTCTGATGTGTCCCCCATCATGAATAAATTGTGACACAGGCTATCGCCAACACCAAGAGGGCGGGCGCCGGCGAACAAATTCGGCTAAAGGCTCCGCCATGAGCCTCGATCAATTCGCGATCAATTTCTTCGTCGCCCTGTTCGCCCTGATCGACCCGGTCGGCAACGTGCCTCTGTTCGCGGCGGCCACGGTGGGAGCCGCGGCGGCGGGACGGCGGCTGACGGCGGTCTACATCGCCGTCTTCGCCTTCGCTTTTCTGGCTGTTTTTTATCTGACCGGCCTGTCGATCCTGAAGTTCTTCGGCATTTCCATGGGAGCTTTCCGGATAGCTGGCGGCATCCTGTTGCTTCTGCTTGGCCTGGACATGGCCCGGGGCGATCTGCTCGCCTCCTTTGCGGCCGCGGGCGGCCAGCCTGACGCCGAGCCGTTGTCGACCAGAGCCTATGCCCGGGCGCAATTCGAAAGCATGATCGTGCCGTTCGGCATTCCTCTTTTGATCGGCCCCGGGGCGATTTCCTCAGCGGTGATCTATGCCGAGGAGGCGCGGAAGTTCGGCGCGGCGGGAACGGCGACGGGACTGGCGGTTATCGCCGCCATCTGCGTCCTCGTGGTGGCTGCTTTCTGGCTGACCAGTCTGATCAGTCGCGTGCTGGGTAAGATTGGTATGGTCATCGTGGTGCGGGTGCTTGGCCTGATCCTGTGCGCCATGGCGGTTCAGTTCATGCTGGCCGGCCTGGCGGGCTCCACCACCAATCTTGTGCGGCGCGACACCGCCACGCCCTATCAGCACGAGCATCCCGTGGGCGCGACGAAGTCGCCTTCGCCGGTCTCGCGGCTTGGCGCCCTGCTTTCAGGCGCCCCGGCCGGTCCGAGACCCGCGGGCCAGTAGCGCCATCACCCATTCGTCGGGCAGCAGCTTGGCCAGGAAGGCCGCGGCCTTGTTCGGCGCGCCGGGCACGCACAGGGGCCTGTTGGCTTCGCCGGCCTCATAGCCGGCCGCGGCGACCTCGTCCGCGCCCATCCAAAGCCATGGGGGCGTCCGGGCGGTCATGTCGGCCCGACTGTGATTGACGTCATGGAATTCGCTGTATGTCAGACCGGGGCACAGGGCCGAGACGTGAACGCCGGCGTCGCGGGCTTCCAGGTGCAGGCTCTGGGAAAAGGTGATCAGCGCGGACTTGACCGCGCCATAAAGCGCCGCGTTGGGGGAACCGGGCAGAATTCCGGCCAGGGACGCGACATTGACGATCCGTCCGAAGCGGCGATCCCTCATTCCCGGCAGGGTGTGGTGGGTCAGTTCACACGCAGCCGTGAACATGACCCGGATGAACGCCGCCTCGGCGGCCCAGCCCGCCGCGCCGAATGGGGCCGCCTCGCCATAGCCGGCGTTGTTGACCAATGCGTCGACCGGCCGCCCCTCATCGGCGATTCGGTCGAGGATCTGCCGCGGCGCATCGACGTCGGCCAGGTCGGCAGGGACTACCAGAACCGCGCAGCCATGGCGCAGACGCAGCTGGTCGGCGAGGGCCTCCAGTCGATCGACCCGACGGGCGGTGATCGCCAGATCATAGCCGTGCGCCGCATAAACGTGGGCGAAGGCTGTTCCCAGCCCTGCCGAGGCGCCGGTGATCAGAGCCAGACGCGCGCTCATCGGGTCGTCTCCGCCTGGCCGCGGGAAGCCGCCTGGACCTGTCTTGAACTGCTGGGCATGGGCATCCAGGGGCCGGTGGCGAAGAGGCGAAACGGCGCAACCGGACCGCACGCTGGGTGAACCTAACCGGCCCCGACCGGTGTTGAAATGGAATTGTTCTTGTTCCGTAGACCGGTCGCGATTGAACCGCGCTCCAATCGGGTGTACCGCGCCCGCCGATCACAGTGGGACCGGCGCGGCGCCGCCGTTCGCGGGGCGTCCTGGAGCAAGTCATTTTGGGCGTTCACGTCCCGGCCGAGCCGACAGCAGTAAAAGCCGCCTCGACGGCCGCCGACGGCGATCCGGGCGATCCGGGTCTGAAGCCCCCGCGCGGACGCGGATTCGCCGCCTTGACCCTCGGCGCCGTCGGCGTCGTTTTCGGCGATATCGGCACCAGTCCCCTCTACGCCCTGCGTGAGGCTATCGGCCATTCGCGGCCTATGGGGCCGCCTCAGGACTCCGTTCTCGGGGTCGTCTCGTTGATCCTGTGGACCCTGACCTTGGTGGTCACGGTAAAATACATCCTGTTCCTGATGCGGGCGGACAACCGCGGCGAAGGCGGTCCGGTGGCGCTGATGTCGCTGGCGCAGCGCGCGCTCGGCCGACCGTCGACGGGTCTGTTCCTGCTCGGCATCGTCGGGGTGTCACTGTTCTATGGCGACGGTATCATCACCCCGGCCTTCTCGGTGCTGTCGGCGGTCGAGGGACTCAAGAGCGCGCCGCACCTTGGCCACATCCTCGGTCCCTACGTCCTGGCCATTTCCGCCGGCATCCTGGTGTCGCTGTTCATCGCCCAGGCCAAGGGCACCCAGAGCGTCGCCCGGCTGTTCGGTCCGGTCATGACCTTGTGGTTCATCGTTTTGGCGGCCCTGGGCGTCTATCACCTCAAGGACGACCTGTCGGTGCTGCGCGCCATCAGCCCCTATTGGGCGATCAAGTTCCTGATCGAGAACCGTTTCGTCGGCTTCGTCATCCTCGGGGCGGTATTTTTGGCCGTCACCGGGGCTGAAGCGCTCTATGCGGACATGGGCCATTTCGGCAAGGGTCCGATCCGGGCAGCCTGGGCGGTGCTCGTTTTTCCCTGTCTCGCTCTGAACTACCTGGGCCAAGGGGCTCTGGTGCTGCAGCACCCCCATGCCCGCCACAACCCCTTCTTCGAGATGGTGCCGCACTTCGCCTACTGGCCGGTGCTGTTCCTGGCCACGGCGGCGGCGGTGATCGCCAGCCAGGCGGTGATTTCCGGCACCTTCTCCCTGACCCGCCAGGCGGTGCAGCTTGGCCTCGTTCCGCGGCTGGACATCAAGCGCACCTCCGAGACCCAATCGGGCCAGATCTTCGTGCCCACGGTCAACGGCATCATGATCGTCGGGGTGCTGCTCCTGCTGGGGGTTTTCCAGAGCTCCCACCGGCTGGCTTCGGCCTATGGCGTCGCGGTCACCGGCACCATGTCGATCAGCACCCTGCTGGCCTATGTCGTCGCCCGTCACCTTTGGAAGTGGGGGCGCCTGCGCACCCTTGCCCTGCTGGCGCCTCTTGCCGCCCTCGACGCGGTGTTCCTGTCCTCCAACCTGCTGAAACTGGCCGATGGCGCCTGGGTGCCTCTCGCCTGTGGAGCGGCGTCGGTGATCGTGATGTGGACCTGGTCCAAGGGGGTCCGCCTTCTTACCGTCAAGACAGTGGCTGACAGCCTGCCTCTTGACGAACTCTGCGCGATGCTCAGCAAGCGCCCTCCGTTCCGCACCACCGGCACGGCGATCTATCTGACGGCCAATCCTGATGTCGCCCCCATCGCCCTGATGCACAATCTCAAGCACAATAAGGTGCTGCACGAGCGCAACATCATCCTGACCATCGAGACAGCCGAGACACCGCGCGTTTCCGAAACCGAGCGGATCCGCATCGAGCCGATCAATGTCGACTTCAAGAGGGTGTTCCTCCGCTATGGCTTCATGGAAAGCCCCAACATCCCCAAGACCCTGACGAAGGGCCGCGCGCAGGGGCTGAAGTTCGATATCATGTCCACCAGCTTCTTCATGGGCCGCCGCTCGATCGTCCCCGATATCCGCTCCGGCATGCCGTTGTGGCAGGATCATCTGTTCATCTTCCTGATGAAGAACGCCACCAACCCCACCGACTTCTTCCGCATCCCGCCCGGACGGGCGGTCGAGTTGGGGACCCAGGTCTCGCTCTGAGAGCGGCGCCCGGCGTGGCCTTGGCGATCGAACAGGCGTAAACAGGGGTTTCCGGCCCCGGGGGGCCTTGCCGAAAGATCGCTGGCGATGGTGTTTGGACTTTTCTCGCTCGCCGCGCTGCTGCTCGGCCTGTTCCTGGCCGTGTCGGCCATCAAGATCGTGCCTCAGGGCTATG
>CAIQDO010000160.1 GCA_903870555.1 uncultured Caulobacteraceae bacterium | reverse complement strand
CGCGGGCGGCGAGGCGCCGGTCGCCGGGCAGGCGGGCGCCGTCCTCGGCGGTCACGGTCGCCGCCAGTGCGCCCATGCGCTCCAGAAAGCCGGGGCCGGCGAAGGCCAGGGGATCTAAGGCCAGCAGGACCTGGCCCACCGACGGCGCCTCACCCTTGTCGTCGAGAAAAGAACTGGCCTCCCAGCCGTAGTGGCCGCCGGCCAGGGCGCCGCAAAGGATTTCCACCATCAGAGCCAGGGCCGCGCCCTTTGCGTCGCCCGCGGGGGCCAGGGCGCCGGCCAGGGCGGCGGCGGGATCGGTGGTCGGTCGGCCCTCGGCGTCGTTGGCCCAGTTGCTGGGAACGGACTGGCCGGCGTTGCGCGCCGCGACGATCCGGCCGCGCGCCACCACGCTGAGGGCCATGTCGATCACCAGCGGCGCCCGGCCGGGAAGGGGGGCTGCGAAGGCGAGGGGATTGGTGCCCATCATCGGACGCCGACCGCCGTGGAACGCCATGGCCTGAGGCGTGTTGGAGACGATCAGGGCGACCAGGCCCAGGTCGGCCAGCCGCTCGACCGCCCGTCCGGCCTGGCCGATGTGGTGCGAAGAGAACACGCCGGCGCTCGCCACGCCAGCTTCGGCCGCCAGGGCCGGCAGGGTCTTGATGGCCAAGTCCAGGGCCGGATAGGCCAGGCCCGCCCGGGCGTCGATACGCATCGTGCCGGGCCGGGTGCGGGTGACGACGGGGACAGCCGCCCCGTCGATCTTGCCGGCGCGGATCTGGGCGGCGTAGCTGGCCACGCGGGACAGTCCATGGCCGGCCTGTCCGTCGGCTTCCGCGGCGGTCAGGGCCCGGGCGGTCGAGGCGGCGGCGGCCGCGCTCGCCCCGCTGGCGCGCAGGGCCCGGGCGGCCAGGGCCTCGGCCGCCTTCAGGCTCAGCCGAACCGGTGATGCGGCTGTCACGCGGACGTCACGCGCTGCGGTAGAGCTTGGTCATGACGAATTCCCGGTGGCCGAGGGCCTCGGCGGCGGTCAGCCGCCCGTTGGCGGTGCGGGTGATCATGTCGATGAGGCTGTCGCCGGCCTGGTCGATGGTCAACTCGCGCCGGACCACGCCGGAGACGTCGACGTCGATGTGCTCGCTCATCTGGCGCACCGTCCTGGGATTTCCGGAGACCTTGATCACCGGCATGATCGGGTTGCCGATGACGTTGCCCTGGCCGGTGGGGAAGATGTGCAGGGCGTAGCCCGCCGCCGCCTGCAGGGTGCAGCACTCCGCCGCCGCCGAGGAGGTGTCCATGAAATAGAGGCCGGGCCCAACCGTCGGGGCCTGGGCGGGTTCGAGGACGTCGATGAACTTCACCTCCCGACCGATCTTTTCGAGGTTGCCCATGGCCTTCTCCTCGATGGTGGTCAGGCCGCCGGCGATGTTGCCCTTGGTGGGCTGGCTGTCGGAAAGGTCGGAGGTCTTGTGCGCCTCGATCACGTCGTTCTGATAGGCCGACCAGACCTTCATGAACTTCTCGGCCACTTCCGGCGTCGCGGCCCGGGCCGCGGCAAGGTGTTCGGCGCCGGTCAGCTCCGAGGTCTCGCCGAAACAGCCGTAGAGGCCAAGCGGCACCAGCTTGTCGTACATGTTGCCGACCGTCGGGCAGGAGGCCAGGCCCGTGGTGGTGTCGCTCTCGCCGCACTTGGCGGCGATCCAGACGTCGGTCAGGGGGCAGGGCTCGCGGACCTGTTCCGAAGCCTGGTGGACGAAGGCCTTGGCTTGGCGGGAGGCCGCCGCGACGGTGGCGATGTCGCCATTGCCCTCGATCCAGAAGCCGGCGACCGGCTTGCCGGTCTCGGCGATGCCCTCGACGACCTTGCGGGTCCATTCGGGCTCGATGCCGATGACGACGCAGGCCGCGACATTTGGGTTCGATCCTGTGCCGATCATGGTGCGGAAGTGCAGGTCGAGGTCCGCGCCGAACTGCAGGCGCCCATAGGCGTGGGGCAGGGCGAGCGTGCCCTGGATGTGGGCCGCGACCGCCTCGCAGGCGGCGTTGGAGATGTCGTCCAGGGGCAGGATGACGACGTGATTGCGCACGCCCACCCGGCCGTTCTCGCGCCGGTAGCCCCAGATGGTCGAGTTCGAGAGATCCATGGCCATGACTCTACCAGCGCTTGGTCTTGAGGTTCTGAGTGTGGACGTGGTCGCCCTTGCGGATCGGCGCCACCACCCGGCCGATGTCGTGGCCGTATTTGATCACCGTGTCGCCGATCGCGAGGTCCGTCAGGGCGATCTTGTGGCCGATGGGGACATCCTGATTGGCGACGGCGCGAAAATCGCTGTTATCCTCGGTGACGACGCACAGCATGTCGGTTCCGGCGGCGAGTCCCTCGACCACCACCACGCCGACATTGTCCCTGTGATCGTGCACGAGCAGTTGCGGTGCGCTCATTGGCTGTGCCCTTGATGAGGTTATAGGTCTTATATAAGACATATCATTACAGAACGGTTTGGCCGACACAAGGCTGGCCGTCAAGATGGAAGAGACCCAGGTGTCCGACCAAGGCCCCCGCGACGAGACCCGCCGGCGGCGCAGCGCGCGCTGGTACGACAGTCAGGACATGCGCGGCTTCGCCCATCGCCAGAGGACGCAGCAGATGGGCCTGAGGCGCGAGGAGTTCCTCGGCCGGCCGGTGATCGCCATCGTCAACACCTGGAGCGAGATGAGCCCCTGCCACATCCACCTGCGCCACAGGGCGGAGGCGGTGAAGCGTGGGGTTCTGCTGGCCGGAGGCTATCCGGTGGAGTTGCCGGCCATGTCGGTGGGCGAGGTGATGGTCAAGCCGACGACCATGCTCTACCGCAACTTCCTGGCGATGGAGACTGAGGAACTGCTGCGCTCGCACCCGATCGACGGGGCGGTGCTGCTGGGCGGTTGCGACAAGTCGACGCCGGGCCTGCTGATGGGGGCTATCAGCATGGACCTGCCGACGATCTTCTGTCCGGCCGGACCGATGTCCAACGGTCAGTGGCGAGGGACCAAGACCGGCGCGGGCACCCACACCCGCCGATACTGGGACGAGCTGCGCGCCGGAAACATCACCGCCGACGACTGGATCGACCTGGAATCGCGGATGACACGGTCGATCGGCACCTGCAACACCATGGGCACGGCCTCGACCATGACCTCGATCGTCGACGCCATGGGCCTGACTCTGACCGGCGCCTCCTCGATCCCGGCGGCGGATTCGGCCCACACGCGGATGGCGTCGGCGTGCGGCGAGCGGATCGTCGCGATGGTCGCCGAGGACCTGAGGCCGTCGCGGATCCTGAACGCCGCCGCCTTCGCCAACGGCCTGGTCGCCTACATGGCCCTCGGCGGCTCGACCAACGCCGCCATCCACCTGATCGCCCTGGCCGGTCGGGCGGGGGTGAGTCTGACCCTGGACGACATGGCCGCCGTCGCGGCCCGGATTCCGGTCTGCGCCAATGTCTTCCCGGCGGGGGACAATCTGATGGAGGACTTCTTCTTCGCCGGAGGGCTGCCGGCCCTGCTGGCGGGCCTGTCGGACCATCTGGCGCTGGACGCCGTCACCGTCGAGGGGCGCACCCTCGGCGAGGCCCTGGCCGGCGCGCGCTGTTTTGACGCCGACGTCATCCGCGCCGCGGAAAACCCGGTCGTTCCCTTATCGCGGGGCGCAACCCTGGCGGTCCTGCGCGGCAACCTCTGTCCAGACGGGGCGGTGATCAAGGCCAGCGCAGCCGAGCCGCGCCTGCTGCGGCACACCGGCCCGGCCCTGGTGTTCGACAGCCATGCCGAATTGAGCGCCCACATCGACGATCCCGCCCTGGAAATCGATGAGAACACGGTGCTGGTGCTGCGCAACGCCGGACCGGTCGGGGCGCCGGGCATGCCCGAATGGGGCGCCCTGCCGATTCCCAAGGCGCTTCTCGCGCGCGGCGTGCGCGACATGGTGCGTATCTCCGACGCGCGGATGAGCGGCACCCACTACGGCGCCTGCGTCGTCCATGTGGCGCCCGAAGCGGCCATCGGCGGTCCCCTGGCCCTGCTCCAGACCGGCGATCTGGTCAGGCTGGACGTTCCGGCCGGCGCGCTCGACATGCTGGTGGACGAGGCCGAGATCGCCCGTCGCCGGGCCCTGTGGCGCCGGCCGCCCCGGGCCTATCAGCGCTCCTACGCCGCCCTCTACCAGGCCCACGTCGGCCAGGCGCCCGACGGCTGCGATTTCGACTTCCTGGCCGGGACCGCGCCGACGCCCGAGCCACCGATCTTCTGAAACGCCTTCGCCTCGCGGCGCCCATCGACCTTCCGGAGCCTGGACCCATGGATCCCAACCCGTTCAAGACCTGGCTGACCACCCCGCCGGCCCGGCCGCCGCTGGGCACCTGGCTGATGACCGGCGCGCCCTCTACCGCCGAGGCCCTGGGCTTCTGCGGTTTCGACTTCCTGGTGGTGGACATGGAGCATGTGCCGATCGACATGGCCGAGACCATCTCCATCCTGCGGACCGTCGCCGGCACGCCGGCCCAGGCGCTTGTGCGTCTGGCCTGGAGCGACCAGGTGCTGGTCAAGCGGGTGCTCGACGCCGGGGCGGCGAACGTGATGTTTCCCTTCATCCAGACGGTGGAGGAGGCCCGGCTGGCGGTTTCCTACACCCGCTATCCGCCGCATGGCGTGCGGGGCATGGCGGGGGTGCATCGCGCCTCACGGTTCGGCCGGGTCCCCGACTATTTCAGGACCGCGGGCGACCGCCTGGCGGTGGTGTTGCAGCTGGAGACTCCCGAGGCCGTCGAGAACGCCGGCGCCATCGCCGCCGTCGAGGGGGTGGATTCCCTGTTTCTCGGCCCGGGCGACCTGTCCGCCGCCATGGGGCGGATCGGCGAGATCGCCCACCCCGACGTCCAGGCGATGATCGCGCGGGCGGCGACTCTCGCCCACGCCGCGGGCAAGCCGATCGGCATCGTCGGCCCCAATCCGGAGATGGTCGCTCGGTTCCTCTCCTATGGCTACGACTGGGTCGCGGTGGCGTCGGACATGGCGATGATGACCGGCAGGGCGGTGGACTGGGTGGCGGCGATCCAGGGCGCCACCATCGCGCCGGCCCAGCCTCCGGCCTATTGAGCCCGGGCTTGGCCGGGCGGATTCTCATCGCCGCGGGCGACTGGACGGCGTCGATCCTGCCGGCCGCCGGTGGCGCGATCGGCTCGCTCGACTGGACGGGTCGGCCGATCCTGAGTCGGCCGCCGGCTGCGGCCTATCCCATGATCCCCTACGCCAACCGCATCGCCCGCGGCCGGTTCCGATTCGGAGGGGTCGACCATGCCCTGAACGTCGACGGTCCAGCCGCGCCGAACAGCCTGCACGGCATCGGTTGGCGCAGGGCCTGGGACGTCGCCAAAGCGGACGCGCGGTCCTGCCATCTGACCCTGCGCCACCGGCCCGCCGGCCCCAAGGACCCGGACTGGCCCTTTGCCTTCGACGCCGACCAGTGGCTGACGCTCGATCCTGAAGGCCTGACCGTCCGCCTGTCGGTGACCAACGCCGGAGCGGCCCCGGCCCCCGCGGGCCTGGGCTTCCATCCCTGGTTCCGCCGACGGCTCGGCGAAACCCTGACCTTCCGGTCCGAAGGGGTATGGCTGAGCGGGCCCGATCTTCTGCCGACCGTCCGCTCGCCGAGCGAGGCCGCCGCCTTCGCCGCCGGGCGCCGTGTTTGCGGCGAGATGATCGACAACGACTTCTTCGGCTGGGACGGCGTTGCGCATCTGGACGCCCCCGAAGGGCCGCGCCTGCGCCTGAGCGCCGATCCCGTCTTCAGCCTTCTGCGGCTTTACACGCCCGGCCGCGGCGACGCCTATGCGGTCGAGCCGGTGACCCATCGGGCGGATGCGATCAACGATCCGGATCTGGCCGACGGGGCCATGACCGTCCTCGCGCCGGGGGCGAGTCTGGCCGGCGACATCGCGATCCGGCTGGAGACATCCCCATGATCCGCCCCTACGCCGCCGTCTCCTACGCGTCCCTCGCCGGCCGATCGGTGGTCGTCACCGGCGGCGCCTCCGGCATCGGCGCGGCGCTGGTGGAGGCCTTCGCCGCCCAGAGCGCGCGCGTGGCCTTTCTCGACATCGACGAGGCCATCGGCCGGGGCGTGGCCGAGCAGTTCGGCGCGACCTTCCTGCCCTGCGATGTCACCGACATCGCGGCCCTGCGCGCGGCCCTGGCGGAGATCGAGCTGTCGCAGAGTGGGGTTGATGTGCTGGTCAACAACGCCGGGCGGGACGACCGCCAAGCCCTTGCCGAGGTCGAACCGGACGACTGGCGCCGGATGCTGGCCCTGAATCTCGACCACCAATTTTTCGCCAGCCAGGCGGTGGCGCCGGGGATGGCGGCGCGCGGCGGCGGGTCGATCATCATGCTGGGATCGGTGTCCTGGATGCGCGGTCGCCCCGGCATGGCCGGCTACACCACAGCCAAGGCGGCGATCAACGGCCTGACCCGGACCCTGGCAAGGGAGCTGGGGCCGTCGGGGGTGAGGGTCAACTGCATCGTCCCCGGCGCCATCCTCACCGAACGGCAGAAGGCGCTGTGGCTGACCGCTGAGACCGACGCTGAATTCATTCGATTGCAGGCGCTGAAATTCCGCCTGACCGCCGAGCATGTCGCCCGGGTGGCGCTGTTCCTTGGCTCCGACGAAAGCGGCGGATGCACCGGCTCCAATGTCGTGGTCGACGGCGGTCTGACCCAGAACTGAGCCCGCCGCTCAATGATGGCGGTGCGAATGTCCGTCATGTGACGTTAAACTTGAAGAAGTATTCCGGAGGGGGCTCGATCCCAGCGGGCCGTCATCCGGGCCGCGGCGGCAGCCAAGGCGGGGCGAATGGGCCAGCCTGGAGTGCGAGCGAGATGGCTGTTTCGGGTGGCTGCACGATCGGGGCTGACAGGCCTTGGATGACCGACCGCGCCAGACCTTTCCGCGGTGGCGCGGGGACAGCTTGTCTGGGGGCTCCGTCGGCGGGTGGGTCGCTGACCATCCAGTCTCCGGCTGCCCAGTGGCTCCAGTCCGGGGTGATCCCCAGATCGGCGCAGATGCGCATCACCGTCTCGCGCAGCGGCAGATCGTCGAGATCGACCAGGGCGGGATCGACCGCAAGACGCCTGTCCAGCGCCTCGGCCCGCCGCACGCCGTGTTCGGACAGGTCGTCGAACGGCCGCGGCCACCAAACGCCCTTGGCGAGGGCGGCGTCTATGGCGGCGATGTCTGGGTTGGCGGCGACCGTGGACATGAGGAGACATATAAAATATCGCAATTTGCCAGTTAATAGGGCTATAAATGCCATCGATGTCGCGAATTATCATCGAAGCGCAATGGCAAACGATGATCGGGAATCCGCGTATTGCGCTTCGGCGGCCTTTCCGGCAGCATTTCCGGAAATTGGAACTCGAGGAACAAGGCGGGCCATGACCGAACCCAAATCCTCGCTGGCGACCCATCGCGCGCGCAGGGCGGGCCAGGGATTCGTGCGGGTCGAGGTCAGTGTCCGCAGGGAGGACGTCGGCCTTGTCCGTGGCGTCGCGTCCGCCCTCACCGACCCGTCACGCGAGGCCGAGACGCGAAAACCCCTTCAACAACGCCTTGTCGCGCCTGCCGGTGTCAGCCTTAAAGCCCTGCTGGCCTCCGCGCCCATGGACGGGATCAACCTCGATCGCAGCCACGATTTCGGGCGTGACGTCGACCTGTGAGCTACCTGATCGACACCAATGTGATTTCGGAGGTTCGCAAGGGCGCCTGCTGCGATGCCCGCGTGTCAACCTGGTATGCCTCCATCATCGACGAGGACATCTATCTGAGCAGCCTGGTCCTTGGTGAAATCCGGAAGGGCGTCGAACTCGCCCGCCCCCGGGATCCTCAAAAGGCGCTGATCCTCGAACGATGGTTGCAGGACGTGAAGGCGGCCTTCGCCGGGCG
>CAIQDO010000159.1 GCA_903870555.1 uncultured Caulobacteraceae bacterium | reverse complement strand
GGAACGCAACCCGCTATCATCGAGGAATGCGAGTTTTCGTTTTCCATTGTCGGAAAGGGCGCTCCCTATCCCGTGCCACTGCACGGTGCCGACCGATGGGACCTCGCTGACGATGACGTCTCGTTTCCAACGCCAACAGTCATTAATCCCCAAGGGAAACACGCCTTCACCATAAATTGGCATAGGGTTTTGACAGAAGACCAGTTCAATAGCATTGCAGCTTTCAACGATAAGATATTTGTTACGGGATTCGCTAACTATCGGGACCCTCCCGGTATCGTCAGGCAACTCGGCTTTGTGCTCGTATTGTGGTTTACAAAACCAATCTCGGAACAAGAACTCTTCGCGCTTGGCGGGAAAGAAAGCCAGTACGACCGCATAATTGAGCGCCGCGATCTTGGCGAGGTTGCCAATCAAGTCACACCACCAAAACCGGACCCACCCGGTTCATAGGTGGCCCCGCCCCGCCCCGGCGCTTGTGGCGTCTGCGCCATAAGACCGATCATGGACGCGAATTAAGCTGCCATGACCCGTCGTCGCCTGTAGCCTTCAGTCTGGGTATTGGGGAAGGACGACAGGATCATGAGGATTTCCAAGGGTTTGGCCGTGGCTTCGGTCGCGCTGGCTTTGGCGGGCGCCGGAGCGGCGACGGCGGCGGATGTCGAGATCGATCACGCCGTGGCGCGGGTCACCATCATTCCCGAGGCGCGCAACGACATCGTCACGACCCTCGTGCGGACCAATTCGCACTACCCGATCCATGTCACCCGCGACGGCCGCGCCTTGCGGGTGTCGGGCGACCTCCACTGGAACGGCGGCAATTGCCACGGCTCGGGCGAGCGGGTCAGGGTCAGCGCCTGGGGGCGCCCGGACGCCCACTATGAAGACATGCCGCAGATCGTCATCCGCACGCCGCGCGCGGTATCGGTCCATGCAGGCGGCGCGGTGTTTGGCGTCGTCGGGCCGGGGCAGACGTTGGAGCTCGGCAACGCCGGCTGCGGCGACTGGAAGGTGGCCGATCAGGCCGGCGCGCTGACCATCAATGTGGCCGGTTCGGGCAATGTGCGCGCCGGTTCGGCCGGCTCGGCGGAGGTTCACATCTCCGGTTCGGGTGACGTCGCCCTCGCCTCGGCCCGTAACGGCCTCGACGCCGCCGTGGTCGGTTCGGGCGATGTGGTCGCCGGCTCGGTCAATGGACCGTTCCACGCGCGGATCAGCGGCTCGGGCGACGTGCGGGTCCATGACGGTGCGGTCAGCGACATGACGGCCTCGATCGCCGGTTCCGGCGATGTGCGTTTCGGGGGAACAGCCAAGTCGCTGGACGCCCACATCGCCGGCTCCGGCGACGTGTCGGCCGCCCATGTCACAGGGCCCGTCACCAAGCACGTCGCCGGCTCGGGCGAGGTCCACGTCGGCGGCTGACCTCGGCCGCCGACGCTCGCCGTCCTGGGCTAGCGCGTCGCGAAGTTGGCGATGTCGCTGGCAGTGTCGCGGCTGATGTCGGGGCAGCAGACGGGGAAGATCTCGGTGCCGTGGATCGTGCCCATCACCTGACGCGCGCGCGCCGGAACGCCGGCCTTCAGCAGCAGGCGATAGAAGCCGATCCCCTCGTCGCGCAGCGGATCGCACTCGTTGACGCTGATCACCACCGGCGGCAGGCCGGTGACATCCTCGACGGTGGCGAAGCCCGGCCAGGCGAGCGGATTGCCGGCCTCGAAGGCCTCGACGCCATAGCCCATCCTGCCACGGTTGTTGTGCAGCTCCAGCAGGATGCCGTTGTTCTCCGTCGAAGACGGGTTCTGGGGCAGGGGCCACTGGCCGGCGATATAGGGGCACAGGGCGTAGAGGCCCTTGATCAGGCCGATATCGCCGTCCGACTTCAGCTTCAGGCCAGTGGCCAGAGTCAGGTTGCCGCCGCCGCTCTCGCCGGAGATGACGATGCGGGCCGGGTCTATGCCCAGCTTGGCGGCGTTGGCGTGGACCCACTTGAGGCCGGACACGCAGTCGTTCAGCCCGGCGGGGAAGGGGGCGACTTCGGGGGCGGACGAGGGGCGCAAGGCGTTGCGGAAATCGACCATGGCCACGGCCACGCCGTGGGCGGCGATGATCCGGCCCCAGGCCTTGTAGTTGCCGTCGTAGCACGACATCACCGTCATGCCGCCGCCGTGGATGTAATAGACGCAGGGCAGCACGGCGTCGGTGTCCGGGCGGATGAACTGGATGTTGACGGTGTTGCCGTCCGGCGAGGAGACGAAGGTCTCTGTGCGCGTGGTCAGGCCGGCGGTCGGCGCCACGAAGTCGTTGTCGAGCGCGTCGAGCATCGCCTTGAGCTGGGCGGCGGCCGCCTTGCCTTCGGGCGTGTTCTCTTCGGCCAGCATCTCTTCGCGGCTGGCCACGTCGCCGGGAACGGTCAGCACCTCCATGGCCCCGAACATCATCTTGATGCGCGGATCGATGCGGTGATCGTCGAGGATCTTGTTGGCCATGGCGTTTCCTGTTGGATTGGTGTGCGCCGTCCTTCACGGAACGGTCGCTTCCCGACCGTCTTAAGGATGGCCGCCGCTCCGGCCAAGTCCTTGCGCGTCGATCTCGCCGGAGGCCAGCTTCATCAGCAGGGCGGCGGACAGCTGGGCGCGCTGGGCGAAGCTGTCCGGCCAGGCGTATTCGGCCTCGCTGTGGATGTCGCCGCCGCGCACGCCGAGGGTGTCGACGTTGGGCAGGCCGGCGGCGTGCAGGTTGTTGCCCTCGCACACCCCGCCGGAGGCGCGCCAGGCAATCGGCTGGCCCAGCAGGCCACCGACCTGTTCCACCGCCGCCATCAGGCGTCCCTGGGCGGCGTCGATCGGCTTGGCCGGTCGGTGGAAACCGCCGTGCAGGGCAAAATCGATATCCGGCGCATCGGCCGATGACAAAAGGGCGGCGATCCGGTCCAGGCACCAATCGGCCGACGCTGTATCGGGCGTGCGGATGTTGAACCGCAGCACGGCCGATCCAGGCACCACATTGAGCGGGCCGCCGCCGTCGATCCGGCCGATGTTGAGGGTCACGCCCTCGCGTTCGCCGTTCAGGGCGTGCAGCCGCGCGGCGAGACTCGCCGCCGCGGCGACGGCGTTGCGGCCGCCGGCGAAGTCGCGGCCGGCGTGGGCGGCGCGGCCGGTGACCACGACATGGAAGTTGCCCGATCCCTTGCGCGCGCCGGCCAGGGCGCCGTCCGGCAGGCAGGGCTCATAGGTCAGGCCGACGTGGCCGTTCTGGGCGGCCTGGGCGAGCAGCTGCGCGGAGGCGGGGGAGCCGATCTCCTCGTCCGGCGACAGCAGCACGACATAGCCGAGGCGCGAGGCCAGGGGATGGCGCTCGAACGCCTCAAGCGCCCCCAGCATCACGCTGATGCCGCCCTTCATGTCGGCGATTCCCGGCCCATTGAGGGCGCCGTCGGGGCGGCGGGTCACCCTCCGAAAGGGGCTGCCGGCCGTATAGACCGTGTCGTAGTGGCCTGTGAGCACCACCTGAAAGGGGGCGTCCGGGCGAACGGTGAGGCGAAGCGCGGCGCTATGGCCCCGGCCGCCGGCCTCGCCATTGGGGCCGATCTCAATGGAGTCGGCCAAGGCCACAGTTTCCAGGTCGCCAGGAAACGGCGCCAGGGTCTCCGCCAGGGCGGCGCGCTGCGCCTCCAGGCCGGGAAGGTTGCGGCTGCCGCTGGCGATGTCGCACCAGGCGACTGCCCGGGCGACCAGGGCGTCGCCGGAGGCGTTGACCGCGGCCAGCACCGCCTCGTCGTCGGCGGTCAGACGCATCAGACGGCCGCCGCGCCGATGAAGCCGGCCAGGGCCTCGTCGATCCGCTGGGCGGTCGCCCACAGGTCGGGGTCGAGCAGGTCGCCCGGGGCCACCGTCTCGGGCCACAGACGTTCGACCAGGGCGGCCAGGGCGTCCCACCGCGCCGGGGTCAGCAGGTAGCCGGGATGGATCGCCGCCCGCGCCGCGTCCGACGCCGGGACGCGCAGCCGCAGGCAGGCCGGGCCGCCGCCGTTGCGCATGCTCTCGCGCACGTCGACCACCACCACCTTGGCAATGGCGCCGGACCTGGCCAGGGCGCGGTGCAGGGCGTCCCACACCTGCGCGTTGTCGCGGGTCTCCGACGGCAGGATCAGCGCCATCTCGCCGCCGGGCAGGGTGACGATCTGGGAGTTGAACAGATAGGTGGCCACGGCGTCGGCGAGGCTGACGCCCTCGACCTCGATGATCGCCGCCTCGGGCAGATGTTCGCGGATCCTCGCGAACAGCGCCTTCGGGTTGTCGAAGGCTTCCGGGTGGGCGAGCAGGACAGACTCATTGGCCACGGCCACGACATCGTTGTGGAAGGCGCCGGTCTGCACGGCGTCGCCGTCCTGCAGAACGAACGCGGTGCGTTCGGGGGCGAGGCCGGTCAGGCGGGCGACGGCCTGGCTGGCGCGCTCGGCCTGGCGCTC
>CAIQDO010000158.1 GCA_903870555.1 uncultured Caulobacteraceae bacterium | reverse complement strand
CGGCGAGCGCTTCTCCTGGGGCGGCGGCGCCCTGGTGGACGACGACACCCTGCGCAAGGCCTACATCGCCGCCGTCCGCGCCGGCGACGGCCAAGACTTCGCGCCGTTGTCGGCCTTCGCGCGTACCTGAGCTGCGTTCGTCCGTAACACGTGTACAAGTTTCGGACGTGCTCAAAATCCGGGCGGACATGAAAGCTGGCGGCCTTCGACCGATCGACCGAGGGCTCTATGATCGCCCGGTCTTCACCAGCCTCACGCGTGAGCTGGGATCACCCAATTATCGCGCCGTCATCGACCCCGTACTGGCCAGGACTTGGTCCAGCCGCCGTTTCGCCTACACCTAGCGATCAACCTTCGCGAAGGCCGCCCGGGACAATAGCGCTCCGGTAAGGAGCGCAACGGTGTTGCACCAAAGCATATAGGCGCCGAACGGCCCGGCGAGGTGAGCTTGCAGGTTTGGATAGCAGCCGTGCCAGTTGAAGATCACCCCCGCGTCCAGAGCCATCCCAATCGCGGCGAACAGGCCCGCCGCGGCGGGCCGATCGGCCGGTTCGATGCGCAGCAGCGAAAAGCCTCCGAGCGTCACACCGGCGATCCCCGGGATCGCCACAAGCGCGAGCAGAAGCGCGACCCAGGCGATATCCGGCCGAAAGAACACTCCGCCCAAGGTGCGGAAGGCCAGGGTTGCCACCGCCCAGATCGCGAAACCGTAGAAGAGACAGCGGAGGGGCTTCATGGCGCTGCCTTCATTTGCCGCGTTTCGATCACGGGCCCGACCACCGGCGCGGACGACGGCCCGCCGAGTTGGGCGCAACGGGCGAAGAATGAGCCTGGGTCCGCCCAAAGCTCCGGAGGAAGGAAGCCCGTCCGCTTTTCGCCGCCCAGGATCATCAATGCGAAGGCGGCGGCCGATCGCCCTGTGATGGTGGCCATGGTGTCGAGAAATCCACCGGGTTGGCGCGCCGCGCACTGGCGCGTCAGGACCCAGGTTTCGTCGCCGCGGCGCCCGGTGACCCTGGCCGCCATGCCCGATAGCGTCGGGCCATGCACGCCGCGAAGTCCGTTCCACAGGAGACCAAGGAGGGCGCCCCAGTCGGTCTCGCCGCGACGAACCTGTCCGATCATTCCAGCGAGACCCGCGCGCCACCCGGCAAGGCTGCCGAAGTCGTCGCGCATGACGGCCTGGAGAAAACCGCAGGCCTCGTCCATCGACAGGCGTCCTTCCGCCTGGGCCATCGCCAGCCCCCGTAGCAGTCCGTTCTGGGCCTGTGGATGCAGGCCGCCCCAGCAACTGGCCGAGCGCAGGTGGGGAAAACTCCAGGGCAGGGTGACCGGCTCTGGATGTGCGGCCTCATAGAGCCGATAGTTTCCGAGGGCCTGCCCCATGGGGAAGACCTGGGATGCGGCGAAACTCTGATGGGTGATCCGCCGCCCGTCGCGCCAGGTCAGGCATGGCCCGGCGCCGATGTGCATGGTGTGTTCGGCGACGGCGCGGCCGAGCTCCGTCTTGCCTTCATCCCCCACCGTCCAGGCCACTTCGACGTCCTGAGGCTCATGGAGACGCCGCATGAGGTCCAGCGCGAGCATGTTGGTGAAACCCGGAGAGGCCCCATGGCCCACGAACAGCCCGACACCCGCGTCGCGCGCGCGTTCGTGGAGCGCGAAGCCCTCAAGGGTGCTCTCCACGTCGTCATCGATGTCGAGGTAGTCGATCCCCAAATCGATGCAGATCGCGCGAACCGACCCTGCCGTCTTGTGAAAGGGGCCGGCGCAATGGATCACCAAGGCCGCCCCATGCAGCGCCCGCCGCAGCGCATCGGGTTGAGTGAGATCGAGCCGGGCGGTTTCGACGCGATCGGACCGGTGGCCGCTGAAGGCTTCGTCAAGGGCGCTAGAATTGATGTCCAGGAGCCGAAGTCCGTGACCGGGCGCGGCCTCGATCAGCGCCAGAGCCGTCTCTCGGCCCATCTGGCCGGCCGCGCCGATGATGGCGATCACGCCGCGGCTCATGGCCGACGCTCTCGCGGCGCCGCAAGGATGATCGCGATATGGCGGCGAATGTTCGCGAGCACCACCTCAAGCCGGGCGTCGTCATCGCCAAGCCAGACGTAGTACTCGCCATTGCTGCAGGCGAAGATCGCCGCCGCCAGATCCTCCACCGGGCGGCTGGACTCAAGGCCTCCGTCGTCCTGGAATCGCCGAAGCAGCGCGACCAGCGCCTCGAACATCTCACTTTCGGCGAGGACGTAGCGGGCGCCGGCGCCTCGGGTTGGTCCTTCATTAATAGCGTTAAGGGTCACCCGGCGAAGCAGGCCTCGGTCGAAATCCGCAAAGGATTCGAAGAGGGTGGTGACAAGGCCGTGCGCCGCGCTGACGGGATCGTCGGCGGGCGCCGCGCCGGCGCTCTCGATCCGCGCCAGACGGTCTTGAATCCGCCGACCGAAGAGTTCGGTCAGAATGTCGAGCTTCGTGGGGAAGAAATTGTACAGGGTCGCCGGACTGATGTCCGCGCAGGCGGCGATCGCGTCCATGGTCGTGACGTCAAACCCGCGCTCTCCGAAGAGGCGGTCACCGCAGGACAGGATGAGCTCACGCCGCTGGAGGCGTTTTCGTTCTCTCAGTCCCGTCACGGGTGGCTCCTCCGACGGCCGCCCGGGAGTCACCCCGGCAGCGCCAGATTATTGGGCTAACCTTATTTATAGAGTCAACCTAATTTTCTGCTGACCACTGCTATTGCTTTGACACGCGGTGTGAGCAAACGGCGCCGAACGCGGTCAGGCCTTGACGAGTCCCTCGGCGATGAGGCTCCTCGCCGTATCCAGGATCGACTCGTCATTGGACCGCGGCGCCCAACCGAGTTCACTGCGCGCCCGCTGCGCCGAGACGGGACGTTCCTTGTTGAGCTCGAACAGCCGCTCCCGCACGACGGGGTCGAAATTGGCGCTCAGGCGCACCATCCAGTTGGCGAGTTTCGTTTTCGGCGCGCGCGCGCCGGCGCCGGGCAGGTCGCGGCGCAGAATGTCGGCGATGTCGCTCATCCAGTAGAAGGGCCCGGCCCCGATGTAGCGCTTGCCGGCCGCGTCGGGTGACGTCAGCGCCCGAACGTGCAGATCGGCGATGTCGCGCACATCCACCAGCGGCCAGCCAAAGCGTGGCAGACCCGGCAGTGAGCCGTCGAGCAGCTTCTTGACGATGTCGATCGAGGCCGAGAAATCGCGTCCAAGCACCGGCCCCAGGACGGCGCCGGGGCAGATGGTCACAAGCTCCATCGCCCCGCCCTCGGCCTCGAGCCACGCCCAGGCCGCCCGCTCCGCGATCATCTTTGAGCGTTCGTAGGCCGAGGAATCGCTTCGATCTGTCGGGTCGGACCAGTCGGCCTCGGTAAAGGGCTGATGTCGGCCGCCATGGCCGTAGCAGACCGCGGCCGTCGACGATGTCATCACCACCCGCTTCACCCCAGCGTCGCGGGCCGCGGCAAGCACCCGCAGCGCCCCGTCCCGCGCCGGACGCACGAGGTCGTCATCGTTTTTTGGATTGGCGAGCGGCAGCGGTGACGCCACATGCAGCACGCCCTGACAGCCGTCCGCCGCCTCGCGCCACGCGGCGTCGGCGTTGAGATCCGCCGCGAAGGCGGTCAGGCGATCCAGGTGTGGGCTCAGCCTGCCGATCGCCGCCCGCACCTCCGCCTCGCGGGACAGGTTGCGGACCGTGGTGCGCACCGTCCAGCCCTCGTTCAGCAACTGGCCGATGCAGAAGCTCGCCACATATCCGGACCCGCCGGTCACCAGTATGACATTGGTCTCGTTCATCGCCTTGCCCCTTGCTTCTACCCCCATAAAATCATATTGGACAGTTAATGTCTATTGTGTCTGATCACAATTTGCGGCGGATGCTGGAGGCCGGACTGACCCTGTTCAGCCGCCACGGCTTCAAGCGCGCCAGCATGGCCGATATCGCTCGGGAGGCCGGTGTCGCCCGCGCCACCCTCTATCTGCGCTTTGCCGACAAGCGCGCCGTGTTCGAGGCGCTGGCGGCGTCCGTGGTCGACGACGCCCTGGCCGGGGCCGAAGCGGCCTGGCGGGATGACGCGACATTCGCCGACAATCTCGAGGCGACCATCCTGGGCAAGGATCTGCGCTTCTTCCGCCTCTTGCGGGCGACGCCGCACGGGGCGGAGCTTTTCGATCTGGACGCAGAACTCGCCCGGGTCGAGGCCAGCCGCCTCGACGCCGGCTTTACCGCCCTGCTCGTCCGCCGCGCGGACGCGGCGGCGCGGGTTGGGGCGGACATCGATGCGTTCGGCGGCGCGGCGGAGTTCGCGGCCTTCCTGTCCGTCACGGCCTCTGGCGTGAAATACGAAACCCGAACGGAAAACGACTATCGCACCGCCATCCGCCGCCTGGCCCGGGTCACGGCGGCAGCGGCTTCAACACCAGGAGACTGCAAATGATCATCGTCGAAGGCTGGGTCCGCATGGCCGGCGAAGACATCGGCGCCCTTCGCGTCGCCGCCGCCGAGATGATGCGCGCGACAAAGGCGGCGGAACCCGGCTGCCTCGAATACGCCTTCGCCCTCGATCTGGCGGAGCCTGGCCTTCTGAGAGTCATCGAACGTTGGGTTGACGAGGTCGCCCTCACCGCTCATTTCGCCACGCCCCACATGGCGGCGTTCAACCAGGCGCTTGCCGGCGCCAAGGTTCTGGGCGCCAACATCAAGGTCTATGACGCGGACGAGGTGCGGACGATCATGGAACGCTAGACCACCGCGTCACCGAGGCCGATCTGGACGGCGGCGCGCCGCCCCCGCCACGGGACCTTGGGACACGGGACCCCCAAAAAACCTGACAGCCTCAATGGAGCGCGTTCTTGAAGACGATTTCGATCCTCGCATCGCTGGTTGCGCTTGTCCTAGGGTTCGCGGGCCCCGCCTTGGCCATGGAGGTCACACTCGACACCCAGTCAGCCAAGGCG